>JAGGXL010000151.1 GCA_021163085.1 Thermodesulfobacterium sp.
AAAGAAGAAAAAACCATATAAAAGAAAGATAAGAACCAAAAGGTAAAGCCATTAAAATTGCTGGCATACTCATAAAGCCAATTCTAAAAGTTCCTTCTTTGGCAAGCTCAGGAATTGATGAAGCACCAAACATAGCAAATGCAGCTGGAATAGCAATGGATGCACCTATAACTATCTCCACAAATTCATTAAGGCCTGCTGTATAAAGACCTGTTTTTAAAACATCTTCATCTTTCTTTACATAGCTTGCATAAGTTGCAATAGCTCCCATAGCAAGAGACAAAGTGAAAAAGATCTGTCCAGAAGCCTCTATCCATACCTGAGGATCAAGAAGTTTTGAAAAATCTGGTTTAAAAATAAAAAAAAGCCCTTCCAGTCCCTTCCAGTTATTTATAGAAAGTGAAACAAAAGAAAGAAAAATACCCATTAAAAGAAGCGCAGGAATACCTATTTTAGCTGTGATTTCAATTCCCCTTATTATTCCTCTATTTAATATATACCAGTTAATAACAAGGGTAATTATCAAGAAGAAAATTGCCCAGAATGAGGGCTGAGTATAACTTTTATAAAATTTTAAAAATGGCATCATCATTAATTGAGGATCACCTGTTTGTACAGGTAGTGGGAGTTTTTGAAATAGAGATAAAAAGGCAAAACCTAAGGTCCAAGATTCAATATAAAGGTAATAACATATAATAAGAAATGGAATAGCTACTCCAAGGCTTCCTACTATTCTTGCCAGATAGGAATGATTAAAAAACTCTCCCATAATACCTACCATAGAGCCATGACCTTTTGAGCCTGCGTATCTTCCTATTGTCCATTCCAAAATCATAAGAGGTATCCCGAGAAGAAAAAAAGAGATAAAATAGGGAATAATAAATGCTCCACCACCATAAAGAGCCACCTTTGAGGGAAATCTTAAGAGATTGCCAAGACCAATGGCATTCCCTGCTGCTGCAAAAACAAGCCCTATTCTGGTAGCCCATGTTTCTCTTTTTTGCATAGATTTTTTTATATCTTTTTAAGCCTTTATTGTCAAGCTCTTAAAATTTTATTGTGGTAATTTTTTTAAACTGAGATATACTAAAATTGTTTCGGAGACTGTTACAATTGATGGAGTAACTTTATATCTTTCTCATCCTGATGAGTTAAATATCCCTCTTTATCCTCGGAAAGAAGTTATTGAACAAATACTTGCCTGCTGGCTCGTTCTTGATGAAAAGGATATTCCACTAACTCCTCGTCTTGTAGGAAAACCAGGAGTTGGTAAAACTACTCTTGCCTATGCTGCTGCCAAAAAATTAAATAAAGAAGTTTACATATTTCAAGCAACCGTAGACACACGACCAGAAGATCTAATAATAACACCTGTGATTTCAGAAGATAAAAAGATAAGATACGTAGCAAGTCCAATTGTTACTGCAATGATAAAAGGTGGGGTAGCTATAATTGACGAGGCAAATAGAATGAGTGAAAAGTCTTGGGCGTCCCTTGCTCCTCTTCTTGATGCCAGAAGATATGTAGAATCTATCATTGCAGGAATAAAAATAAAAGCACATCCAGATTTTAGACTATGTGTTACCATGAATGAAGATGCTTCTACCTTTGAACTCCCTGAATACATCCAGTCAAGGCTTCAACCTCAAATCTTTATAGACTTTCCCTCTTATGAAGAAGAAAAAGCCATTTTAAAAACTAATTTACCATGGGCTGATGAAGGACTTCTTGATTATATAGTTAGATTTTTACAGATGGCTCATGAATACGGCGAACTTTACAGTGTAAGAGATGGGGTAAGTATAGGTAGATACATTCTTAAGAAACTTAAATTTTTAAATATATCCACTGATAATCCCTCAGAGCTTTTACCACTCCTTAAAGAGGCTATTTCAATAATACTTGGCTCACCGGCTTTAGTATATCTTAAAGAGCTTTTAGAAAATAGAAAACCCACTAAACCTCTGCTTCGTCCCTTAGATTAGTTTATTTTATGCTTAAAATTGAAAAAAGGCTTCAAAATAAGATTTTAACCATTTACTTTCTACCTTTCTTTCCCGGCAACCTTGAGACTACTCAAAGTATCATAAAACTTTTAGCCCAAATTAAACCCTCTGCTATAGCTATAACTCTTCCCTTTTTTGTAAAAGAAAAGTGGATAATCGCTATAAAAACCCTTCCCAAGATCTCTGTAATTACACTTAAATATAAAAACAAAAAGACCGAATATTTAATTGTAGAACCTCTCTGTCCTTTAGTTGAAACAACAAGATATGCTTTCCTTTACAATACACCTCTATTTTTTATAGATCTTCCAAAAGAAGTGCCACAAGAAAATTTATCCCACTCTATCCCTCTTTCTCCTTATCTTATTAAAAACCTTGGATTTAACAAATATGCAGAATCCACTCTTTCATTTTTTGAAGAATTTATCACAGAAAGAGAAAAGTATATAGCGGAAAAGATCTATGAGATTTCTCAAAAATATAGTTCCGTAGCTGTTATTTTACCTTTTTATCAGGTAAAAGGAATAATTAAAGCTCTGGAATTGGCGTCAGGACTGCTATACCTTCCTGAAAATGTCCCCAAAGAAATAGAAATCTTTAGCTTGCATCCTAAAAGCATCAGAGAAATTCTTTCTGAACCAGGATATTTTCAAAGTGTGTATGAAAAAAACAGAAAGAAATTGATGGAAAAAGAAAATTTTTATCTTGACAGAATTACCATATTTGAGGAAATCTTTGAGAAAGCGAAACAAAAATATCATAAAGAGACTGGTACAGAACTCTTACCCAAGGATGTTCAGGTATTTGGACAATTTTTGAGGAATCTGCTTTTAATCAGAGGACAATACATTCCTGATCTTTATACACTTCTTTTAGCAATAAGAGGAATAGGGGGAGATGAACTATCTTTCTGGTTCTGGGAGATTGCAACCTTTTACGAATTTCAGGAAAAAACTGCTTCTCCTTTTCCTCTTATAAATCTTTCTCCTGAGGATTTAAATCTTCCTTCAAGGAAGTTAAGACTTTCCAGGAAAATAAAAAGCCTGAGAAGTAGCTTAAGATTCTTAAAAAAATTTACTACAAGGGAGGAAAGAAAGCTTTTTAAGAAAGGATTTTCAGGTAAGGTTATCTGCTCCTTTCCACCAGAGGATGTAATAGTTGAAACTTTTGGAAGAAAGATTATGGAAAAGGGACTCAAAGTTATTACAGAAAACTTAAGAAAAATTGAACCCTTTATTGCCTCTTTAAAAGATGGACTGGATTTAAGAGAAACCATCAGAAAATGGATTTTTGAAGAAACACCCTATGTCAAGGAAGACCCTCATTCCCGTGCAAAAGCTGGTTCAGTGGTAATAATTTTTGAAAAAGACCCTGATCCAGTAACAGGAAGGGAAAAATATACTTGGAACTTCACCTGGCATGGTGAGCACCATCAAGAATCTGACATGGCTTTTTATGCTACAGATCCAAAAGAAAATGTGGTTGGTCCTGGTATTGCAAAGGCAAAATATGGAGGCTTCATGCTTACTTACCCTCCTATGAGAGTTTATGATATCTGGGAGGATCCATACTTTGATGTAGCAAAAGACAAAGCAGAAAGACTCCTTTTAGCTGGAATAGACTATAGCTTAGAAAAATATGTAGTTTATGTAGCAAAAAATCCTCCCACTAAATTTGCTAAGCATTTTGCTTCTGCCCAAGGTAAAAAAATAATATTTTTGCCAATTGGGTCTTTTTCAAAAAATTTTCTTGAAAAAATACGAATCTTTCATGTTCTGGAAGGACATTATGTAAGAAAATACGCTCATAAATATATAAATAAATGATTTCAAAAATTTGACAGTTATGTCAAAATCGTGATATAATTTAGACATGTATTTACTGGAAACTCGCAATCAAAAAATGAAAAAGATTTATGAATTGGTAAAAAAGGTTGCTCCATCTTCAAGTACAGTCCTTATTCTTGGAGAATCAGGAACAGGTAAAGAAGTTTTAGCAAAATATATACATTTCTGCAGCAAAAGAAAAGGTCCTTTTGTGCCTATAAATTGTGCTGCTATTCCAGAAGAACTTTTAGAGGCTGAACTTTTTGGATATGAAAAAGGTGCTTTTACAGGAGCTATAAAAAGTAAACCAGGTAAATTTGAAAAGGCACACAAAGGAACTATCTTTCTTGATGAAATAGGAGATCTAAGCCTTAAATTACAGGCTAAGCTTCTAAGAGTAATTCAGGAAAAACAGGTAGAAAGACTGGGTAGTGATAAAGCTATAAAGGTTGAAGTGAGAATCCTTGCTGCCACTAATAAGAATTTAGAAAAAGAAGTTCGGGATGGAAGATTCAGAGAGGACCTTTTTTTTAGATTAAATGTGATTCCCATAAAATTACCTCCTCTAAGAGAGAGAAAAGAAGATATTCCACTACTTGCACAATTTTTTTTAAAAAAATTGTGTGAAAGAGAGGGAGTAGAAGAAAAAAAACTTACTCCTCAAGCTATGGAAGCACTTACTAAATATTCCTGGCCTGGTAATATAAGAGAACTTGAAAACCTTATAGAAAGACTGGTTATACTTTCAGAAAATAATACCATAGATGTGAAAGATCTCTCTTTACCTTCTTTTGATTTAAAATTCAAAATAAAAGAAA
>JAGGXL010000029.1 GCA_021163085.1 Thermodesulfobacterium sp.
AAGTTAATTATTAGAAAATAGAAATTAAACATGAAAGACTACTCTCATTACTTTCTTATAATTTTTAGATATTGTTATTTGGAAAGGGAAATTTCTGAAAAAGTTCGAATTTTTTTCAGATATGCTCATCCTAATTTTATACTTATCAGATTATTTTATTACTGGACCTGGATCTATATCCTTTATAAGCTTTTTACATTGGAAAAGTTTCTCATATCTTTGATTTCAACCAAAAAAAGATTTGCTACATTAAACAAAAATCAAAAATAAAAATTGCAGGAGGTGGGAAATGAAACTGCGAAAGGTACTATTTTTTTTAGGTCTGCTTTTGTTTTCACCTTTAGTTTTTACTTCTAATATCGAGGCTAAATATCCCTATAAAGAACCTCTTAAGAAGAAGGCTAAGACCTTAGAAGAATTAGCTGCTATGTATGATTCTTCTGCGTGTGAAAGCTGTCATGCGGATAAAGCAGAGCAATGGAAAAAAAGTTTACATGCTCGTTCCATCTTTGGTACTGGAAGAACTGCAGCTACAATTTATACAGTTTATAAGGTAGCGCTTAAGAACTTTCCTTATTCAGGGGTTAAGGATATTAAGGATGTAAAAGTGGAACATTTGATGTTATGTGCTAAATGCCATTTGCCACAATTAGAAGATGCAGAAGATTCTGTTGCTCAAGAGATTGTTAAGCTTGCCATTGATTTTATAGAAGGTGATGAAGAAACCTATGAAAAAGCTGCAGAAAAACTGCAAATGGTAAACATCAATTGCTTAATTTGTCATCAGAGAAATGCGATTATTCACAAATGGGTTGAAGGATATCCAGAAAAGAATGTAGTTTATGGTTTTAAAGCGGGATTTCATCCCTACGAAAAGATGCCCGAAATTGGTGTTAGTAGAGCTTTAAGGGAATCAATCTTTTGTGGACAATGTCATGGTTTAGGACCAAACCTCGAGTTAGATGAGCCTTCTCAGTGTGCTACAGCTTATGGTTCTTATTTATATAATTATGTGGCTAAGGGAGGGATGAAAACCTGTCAAGAGTGTCACATGAAGGAAAGCGGGCTTGGACATAATATTCAAGCATACAGAGATAAAAAAATGCAGGAGATGGCTTTAGATTTTGAAGTAAATGCCCGCCCAGTCTATTGGAGAGATGGTCGTACTCTTAAACCGCTGATTTATGCAATAATAAATATGCGAAACAAAGCGGGACATGGTATTCCTGATGGCTGACCTACACCAAACAGAATGGTCCTGGAAGTGACCGTCAAAGATTCAGCTGGGAAGGTAGTTTGGTCTAATAAAAAGGTATTTATGCCTGTACCTCAACAACTTGGGATGGGAGATAGGATGGGTAGAGGTCCTTACGATAAATCAGGATTACTGGCTGATTGGGCTCTTCATCCTTTAGAAGAAAAGCAGGAAGTATATCGTATTTTTCTTCCAACTAAGGATGGGAAACTTCCCTCCTTAGAGTATACATTAGAGGTTGAACTTTGGTATGACCCGTTTGGATATCGAGATGAGGAATTTTCACAACTTTTCCGTAAAGAAGTGAAGAAGATTAAGTTTTCAGAGAAAGAACCTTATCCTGGGGCTTGATTTTAATAAAGGGGGCTATGCCCCCTTTTATTATTTAATTTTATATTAGTCTTTGTTAGGATGAAATTGTAATCCCCTTCTTTTAAAATAAATTAACTTTGTTATAATTATAATGTGATTTACGATAGTTTTTTTGGGATATAAAAAATATTAAATTGAAAGATAATCAATTGTATAATTCAAAAAGAAGACTTTTTTTAAAAAAAGTTATAAAATTAATTTTTATTGTAATAAGTTTTAGTTTTATTTCTTCAGTTTTGGCATTTTTAAAGCCTAAAAATCCAAAAAAGAAACCTTATAGATTTTTTGAAATTCCCAGCGACAAGATTCCAAAAGAAGGTGTCAAAAGGGTTGATATAGCCATTGATGAGGAAAAGACTGTAAAAGTATTTCTTGTAAAACATAACAATTCATTAATTGCTCTTTCGCCTGTATGTACTCATCTTGGTTGTTTTGTAAATTTTGATAGAAACATAAATGAATTTGTCTGTCCTTGTCATGGAGGTAGATACAATATTGAAGGAAAAGTAATTAAAGGTCCTCCTCAAAAAAATCTTCAAAGATTCCCAATTAAAATAAAAAACAATAAAATTCTTGTTGGAATAAAAATATGAATATTATTGATTGGTTTCTTGACAGATTTAGATTAAAACCAGTTCACAGAGGTATTTTTGAAAGAGATATTCCGGAAGGAATTAATTATTTATACTGTTTTGGTGGAATTGCTTTTACAGCCTTTTTATTATGTGTAATATCTGGACTATTTTTATCTTTTTATTATGTTCCTTCTGAAAAAGAAGCTTATTTGAGTATTCAGAGACTTTATGAAGAGGTATATTTTGGTAAATTAATGAGAGGAATTCATAAGTGGTCTGCTAATATTTTGATTATAAGCATTATTATTCATTCAATAAGAGTTTTTGTAACAAAAAGTTATAGGCCTCCAAGAGAATTAAATTGGATTGTTGGAGTTATTATTTTTTTTTTGTAATGTTAGAAGGCTTTACAGGATATCTTCTTCCATGGGATCAAAAAGCCTACTGGGCAACTGTGGTAGGAACAAATATTGTCGGTTCTATTCCTTTTTTTGGTAAAAGTTTGTTATTAATTATTAGAGGTGGATATGATGTCTCAGGAGTAACTCTTAACAGATTTTTTAGTTTTCATATTCTTTGGTTTCCATTAATCTTAGCCATCCTTCTATGGGCACATTTTCATATGATAAAAAAACTTGGTATATCAAAACCATTATGAAAAAAAAGTTTTATCCAGATTACTTAATTGAAATTTTATTTTTTGTAATTGTAACCTTTGAAATAATTATTGTTCTTTCTTTACTTTTCCCACCTGTGATTGGCAGAGAAATTGATTTTGTATCATCCTATCAACCAAGACCAGAATGGTATTATTTATGGCTTTTTTGGCTTTTGAGGTTTTTTCCAGCTGATATGGTTTTTGTTGGAGGACTTATTATCCCTTTGTTTATTCTTGGATTTCTTATATTCATTCCATGGATTGAAAGATATATTGGCTGGAAATTGACTGCTTTAATAGGACTTATGTGTTTTTTACTGTTTCTAATCGGTACCCTTTTTGAAACTTTTTAATTAATTTATTAATAAAAAAGAGCTTTTGCTTCCTTTACAATCAACTTTTACCAATTTTCGTTCTGTTGTGGGAATGTCGTATCTTGCCAAAATAAATAAGATTTTCTGTTGCAGGATTATAAAGAAGACTACCAGCAGGTATATCCTTAAAGAACGTATCCTCGATATAAATTTGCATAGGCACCCTGAAGAACTTCAGTTAATACCTCTTGATTTAAATTGCTGTACTTTATGAACATCCTAAATATAAATCTGAGCATTAAATAATTTATTTAATTTTTAGAGCTTTTATTATTATATAGGCAATAAGGACCGCTCCTGAAATTCTTATTACCCAGAGATACCAGGGACTGCTTTTTAAATAATTCCATATAAATTTCTTTTTACTCATTTTTTATAACCTCTTTTATTTCAGGTAAGTGTCTAAATTTTTCAGCAAAATCAAGTCCATAACCTACTAAAAATCCTTTTTCTATCTCAAACCCTACATAGTCTATGGGAATTTTTATTTTTCTCCTCTCTTTTTTATCGATCAAAACACATATTTTGATACTTTTAGGATTGAAACTTTTTATATAATCATATAAAAATTTTAAAGTAATTCCTGTATCTACTATATCTTCTACTAAAATTACATTTTTTCCTTCTAAAGGTAGTTCCACTTCTTTAGTAATTTCGATTTTTTCAGAGGATGTGTCAGACATTCCATAACTTTTTACCCTTACAAAATCAACTTGTACATTTGGATTTTTGATATTTCTAACCAAATCTGCTAAAAAGATAAAAGCTCCCTTGAGAGTCCCGATGAATATTACAGGAGTATTTTTATAATCTTTATTTATCTTTTGGGCTAATTCTTTTACTTTTTGATAAATTACTTTTTTTGATATTACTAATTTTAAATTTTCTTTGGACTTCATTTTTATATGTCAAGCTCTCTGTATTCTAATGCATGTTGATATATAAATTCTTTACGGGGTTCGACATTTTCACCCATTAAAACAGAAAATATTTCGTCAGCCTTTTCTGCATCCTGAATACTCACTTTTTTAAGAACCCTTCTTTGTGGATCCATTGTAGTTTCCCATAGCTGTTTGGGATTCATCTCTCCCAGACCTTTATATCTTTGAATGAAAAGACCTTTTCTACCTTCATCTCTTAAATACTGAAGAATTTCACTTATGGAAAAAATCCAATTATCCCAGGTTTTAATAGAACCTTTATAAGCAATCTGTAGTTTGTAAGAAACAAAGTTTTTAAAATTTTCAAATACTTTGCAAGCTTCTCTATAATCTTTTTCTAAAATAATTTCTGGTCCTACACGTGTTGAAATGAAACTTTCTTTTTCTGAAAATACAAAAAATTCATAATATTTGGGGTTATAGTCACTTGATTTGATTTTAGAAATTTTAAAACCTAACTTTTTGTACTCCTGAGCAAGTTTTTCTATTTTAGAAATCTTTTCAAACATTGAAAGATTGGTGAAGTCACAACTTAAAAGAAGTAAAATTACATGATGGTGATAATTTTTCTTAAAAAGATTTAAAAGGAGGCGATCCAGTTTAGCACAGTTTAAAAAGAAGTTGTAAAAATCTTTTAATTCTATTTTTTCCTTGGGTAAGTCTTTTATAAAAAATGCTTTAACTTCCTTAGCAATTCTTTTTAAAATATATTTATCCAATTCTTCATCGCTTTTTAGGTAAGTCTCTTTTTTTCCTTCTACCACTCGATAAAGAGGTGGTTGAGCAATAAAAAGCCATTCATTTTCTATTAATTCTGGCATTTGACGGTAAAAGAAAGTAAGAAGAAGAGTTCTAATATGAGCTCCGTCTATGTCAGCATCTGTCATAATTATAATCTTATGATATTTACACTTTTCCAAACTAAACTTTTCAGGTCCTATACCAGCTCCTAAGGCTGCAATTATACTTTTTATTTCTTCAGAAGATAACATTTTTTCAACATTGGCTTTTTCTACATTAAGAATTTTACCTCTTAGAGGAAGAATAGCCTGAAACCGACGATCTCTTGCCTGTTTAGCGGATCCACCAGCAGAGTCTCCTTCCACGAGAAATATTTCTCTTTTTTCAGGATTTTTTTCAGAACAGTCTGCCAACTTACCAGCTACTAGGTAATCTTCTATCTCACTTTTTTTTCTTATCAATTCTCTTGCTTTCTTAGAAGCCTCTCTTGCTTTAGCTGTAAGAGTTATTTTTTGAATTATTTTTTTTGCTTCTCCTGGATTTTCTTCTAAAAATTTTAGTAAACCTTCATAAACAATGGATTCTACAATTGGTTTAACTTCACTATTCCCTAATTTCATCTTTGTTTGACCTTCAAATTGAGGATCTGGAACTTTAAGAGATATTACAGCACAAAGACCTTCTCTAACATCCTCACCTTCTACTTTTATTTTAAACTGCTTGGGAACTCTTTCATCAGAGATATATCTATTTATAGCTTTAGTTAGCGCGCTTCTAAAACCGATAACATGGGTTCCCCCTTCCTTGGTATGAATATTGTTAACATAACTGTATAAAGTTTCTGTATAACCGGAGTTATACTGAATAGCTACTTCAACTTTAACATCATCTTTTTCTCCCGAGATATAAATAACTTTGGAATGAATGGGATTTTTTTTGGCATTTAGAGTTTTCACTAATTCAACAATACCACCTTTATGGTGATATTTTTCTAAAAGACCTATTCTTTCGTCTACTAAATAAAATCTAATTTTAGGGTTGAGATAAGAAAGCTCTTTTATTCTTTTTCTAACTATATCTAAATCAAATTCCAAATTTCCAAAAATTTCCAGATCAGGTTTAAACCTTATGAAAGTTCCTCTTTTTTTTGTTTTACCTACTATCTGAAGGGGACTGTCAGGAACGCCCCTTTTATAGATTTGCCTATAGATTTTTCCATCTCTATGAACTTCTGCAATTAACCATTCTGATAAGGCATTTACTACAGAAACTCCTACACCATGAAGTCCTCCAGAAACTTTATATATTCTGTGATCAAATTTAGCTCCTGCATGGAGCCTTGTCATAACAAGTTCAAGTGCTGATACTCCTTCTTCTGGGTGTATATCTATGGGTATTCCTCTGCCATTATCTTCACAACTTGCTGATCCATCTTTATGAAGAGTTATTTTTATCTCAGTGGCATAACCTGCTAAAGCTTCATCAACAGAATTGTCAAGTACCTCCCACAGAAGGTGATGAAATCCAGAAATATCAGTTGAACCAATGTACATTGCAGGACGGATCCTTACCCCTTCTAACCCAGAAAGCACTTTTATACTACGTGCTTCATAACTTTCAGAAATATTCATATCCTTCTCAAACTCCTTTTTCTGATTTGCTATTTGCATGAATTTTTATAAAATCATTGGCATTACAAGATAAAGGAAACCCTCATCTCTATATCCTGTGATTATTGCAGGGGTTCTTTCTTCTCCTATTTTAATTTCCACTTCTTCTGAATTCATTATTGTAAGAGCATCTAAAATATATTCTGCATTATAACTTATAGTAAGGGGTTTTCCTTCATAGATAGCACTCAATTTAACCTGAGCTTTTCCCATCTCGGTTTCCTGTGAGGTAAGAATAATTTCATTGGGTTTAAACTCAAAAGTAACAGGTTTAAACCTTTCTGTTATAACTAAAGAGACCCGTTTTAAAGCATCTATCAATAATTTTCTATCTACTTTCAGTATATTCTCATTAGAAGAGGGTATTACACTTCTGTAATCAGGATAGGTTCCCTCGATAGTTCTTGCAAAGAATACTGAATTTGATGTCCAGAGCACCACGTAGTTGTTTATATATCCCAGTTTTACTACCAGCTCCTCTTCTGCAATGTCTTCTATCTGTTTAGCAGCTTTTCTTCCTACAATAAAGCCCTCATTAAAATTCGCATTTTCTATTCCTGCTACCTCTCTGTCAAGTTTAACAAGTCTGTGCCCATCTGAAGCAACAGCTCTTAAAATGCCCTCATCTTTTAAAGGTTCAAAATAAATTCCTCCTAAAACAAAATGACTTTCTTCTTTAGAGGTAGCAAATATAGTATTTGATATTAATTCTGTTATTACCTTTCCAGGAATTTCAAGAGCTCCTTCTTCTATAAATTCAGGTAAACTTGGAAATTCCTCACTATCAATAATAGCTAAATTATACATAATCCTTTCCTGAGCATCTTTCACAACAAGCCTGTTATCATCTTTAATAAGATAAACTTCATCTTCGGGGAAATTTTTAATTATTTCATAAAATTTTCTTGCAGGTACACAAAAAGAGGTTTTATCTCCTTCCACTTCAGCAAAGATTTTTCCCTTATATCCTATTTCCAGATCTGTGGAAAGAAAATTTAGATAACTTTCTGTGGGTTCGTATTCTATTAGAACCATAGATAAAACAGCCATAGAAGCCTTTTTATCTGCAACTCCTTCAACTTTTTTTAGTATTTTCCCCAATCTTGAAGTTTCAACTTTGGCTTTCATAAATTAACCTCCTTTTAGTCCCGATTTTTAAAATTATAGCATAAAAATTTGAAGTTGCATTTAAAAATTTTTAATTTATCTTGTATTTGACAACCTTTTCAAGATTTCTTTTGCAATTATAACTCCTGAAATTGAAGCCTGAATCAAACCTCTTGTAATTCCCCCTCCGTCACCTGCTATAAAAAGGTTCTTGATTTCAGTTTCAAGAGAATTATTTAATTTCAGTCTGGTACTATAGAATTTAACCTCTACTCCGTAAAGAAGAGTATAAGGAGAATTTATACCAGGTGCAATTTTATCAAGAGCTTCAAGCATTTCTAAAATATTTACCAAATACCTATAAGGTAAAACAAAACTAAGATCTCCCGGAGTAGCAGCTTTTAAAGAAGGTTTAACAGGATTTTTAGAAATTCTTGCTTCGGTTGATCTTCTTCCTTTCCTGATATCTCCCAATCTTTGAATAATAACCTCTTTTCCTAAAAGATTGGCAAGTTTTGCAATATTTGTTCCGTATAAAGTAGGTTCTTTGAAGGGTTCGGTAAAGTATGTGCTACATAAGATAGCGAAATTGGTATTTTCTGTCTTTTTATAGCTATAACCGTGCCCATTGACAGTCCATACTCCATTTACATTTTCTATGATAACTTCTCCATAAGGGTTAACGCAAAAAGTTCTTGCAAGATCATCAAAGGTTTTGGAATAATATAAAATCTTTGGTTCATAACAAAGTGAGGTCAAGTCTTCCATTACAGAGGCAGGGACCTCAACCCTGACTCCTATATCTACAGGATTTATTGTAGTGGTTAATTTCAATCTTTTTGCTTCAGCTTCTAACCAGTTACTTCCCGCTCTTCCTGGAGCAATCACCACATAATTAGCTAAAATTTTAGTTCCATCTTTAAGTTTAATTCCTTTGACTTTTTTTCTTGAAGTTAAAATCTTAGTTACAGGTGCTTCAAAAAAGATGTCTGCTTTTTTTAAAATTATGTCTTTTAAATTTTTTAAAATTTTTTTACATTTTTCAGTCCCGATATGTCTTATTTTAGAGGGTACAAATATAAGACCATATCTGGAACATACTTTTTTTATTTTTTCTATATTTGAAACATCGGGAGCATAAATTTTTTTAGGAGCACCCATTTTTACATATATGCTATCCACATAATTAATTAAACTTATAAGTTCAGTTTTTGAAATATAATCTGAAAGGAATCCTCCAATTTCAGGAGAAAGAGTTAGTTTGCCGTCGCTAAAAGCTCCTGCTCCTCCCCATCCATTCAACATATCGCAAACTTTGCAATTCAAACAACTTCCCAATTTTTCTATATAACAGGTTCTTTTTTCAATATCCTTCCCTTTTTCAATTATAGCTACTTTTAGATCGCTTTTTGAGACTAATTCCAAAGCTGTAAATATTCCTGCGGGTCCGGCTCCAACGATGACTACATCGTAGTGTTTTTTTAAGTTCATAGCTTATTTAATTTTTTGAACTTGCTAAAATCTTAAAATTTATTATAATTTTAATCATAAAAAGCATTTTTTGCTATAAAAAGCGGGCGTAGCTCAGGGGTAGAGCGGAAGCTTCCCAAGCTTCAGGTCGCGGGTTCGAATCCCGTCGCCCGCTCAATCTATTTTAAAAATTTCTTTATTTCTTCTGCAAGCATAAAGGGGTCCGTTGCTACAACAGAAGTTCCAGCATAAAGCTCCATCCCACCTATATCTGAAGTTCTGTTTGAAAGTTCTCCTCTATCAACAATCCTTGTAAAGAAAATGTCTTCAGAGTTGAGAGGAGGCATAAAAATAGCCAGATTAAAACTCCTTACACCCAGTTGATAATATATTTTTAAAATAAAACTAATAGATTCTGCAAGTTCTAAAAAATCAGAAGAAAATAAAAGAATTTCTTTTTCTTTTATAGGAGTAATGTGAACCACTATTTTTGTTTTTTGATATGTAAAAGCAAGTTCTAAACTTTTATGAATTTTATAAATATCTTCAAAGTATTCAGATCCATAAGAGAATTTATAATTTTCTCTTATCTGAGTGTAAAATTTTTGTTTTCCATAAGGTTCTTCTGAAATCAGTGCATGGGCATGCCCATGTATTAAACTGGCACCTGCCCTCCATAGACAATTCCACATAAAAAATGGGTATATAGCTTTCCTGTCAAATTTATTGGCCCTTTCAAACCACTTTAAGGCAACTTCCAGATAATCTTTTATTTTTTTAGCATCTTCTGTAAGAGGGTTATGGTCTTTAAATATTATTACTGCATGGAGATAATCATATTTTGCTATATTGCTTGCTGTAATACAATGTTTTCCTTCCACTCTTCCGAAAACATCTAAAGGGGTTTTTTCAAAAGGATTGCAAAAGGGGTCTTTTTTGCTCTTTTCAATTAATTCGTTTAAATCTTCACTAACTTTTACATCTATAGGTCTTTTGGCTCTTAGTTCATTAAAAAGAGTGCTTTCTAAAGTTATTTTGTTAGTTACTCTAACAATTTTTTGAATTTCGCAATTTTTAAATTTTTCATCTATCTGGGGTTTCATTTTATCTGGAATCTTAAGTTTCCCGGTTTTTATATAAAAAGTATAGATACGATTAAAAAGAATTCTTTCTTCTTCTGATAAATTTTCAACAACTTTTGGAAGATTATGGATGTTTTTAACGATA
>JAGGXL010000144.1 GCA_021163085.1 Thermodesulfobacterium sp.
ATTCATCTATCCATGTCTTAAATGTAGCTCTCATAGGACCTTCTTCAGCTTTTTTTACTATTACAGGTAACCTTCTTAAAATCTTTTTATTTTTCAACTCATCTTCAATTATGGCATTATAATATAAAGTATTTAAACTCTCAATATCATTTTTATCAAAAATTATTTCTTTTTTTATACCTTCAAAGGGTGCTCCCTCTTTTTTTATCTCTGCTATCTTTTTTCCATTTTTATTAAATATTTCTAAATAAACTCTAACTAAAGGAATAAAATTTTTATTTATTTCAATTTCCATTAAGTTTTTTTCTTTACCGTCATAAACTACAACCTGTGGAGTTGGAGGATCAGTTATTAATAAAATCTCTTTTTCCACTTCATTTTGATTTCCTGCTAAATCCCAGACTTTAAATTTTATTAAATAATCTCCAGGTGATAAAGTGTTCATTCCTCCTTTTGCATACCAAGTTAAAAATTTAGGTAATTCTCCTGGATAAGCTTCTTTCAAAATTAAAGTGTTTTTATCTTTTGAATAAATCTCTATTTGCCATTTAGATACCCCATTCCCTCTACCAATAAAGTTTGAATTATTATTACCCACAACCTTAGGAATAATTTCCAATACATCTTTTACCAGAACCTTACCATTTTTCTTTTTAGCACCTCTTATTACCAGATTTAAATTAGGCGGAGTATTATCTACATAATATCTACCTATAAAAATCCTTTTTGTTATTTTCCATTTACTATTCCAAACTACTACCAAAACCACTGGGTATCTACCTTCTTTTTCTGGAGCTCTCCAGAAACCTATATAGCTTCTTTCATTAGTATATTTATTTAAAGGTATTAATCTTTTTCTGTTATTATCTTCAATTTCTACTCCTATAAAAGTTGGCTTTGGTCCAGAAATTACCATCCTTACTATACATTCTACAGTTTTACCGGGTTGAAGGTATCTTGAGTTAAAAACCACTTCCTGAATATCCACAGTAGGTGTTATTTTTTTTATAGTGGCTAAAGGGTCTTTAAAATTAGAAAGCAAAATTTTGTAAACTTTATTCATCATGGACTCATAGTCTGTTTTCTTTAAACCTAAAAAAGAAATAAAATCCTCAGAAGAAAAGCTCACACTTTTTCCCCAAACTATTTTTCCTGTAGAAACATCAACCAATTTAACCACCATAGAGATAGCAGGTGGTTCCTTTTGCAAATTCCCAATACTTCCCAATAATATGTATTGAGCATTAAATTTTTTGTAAACCTCTCTTAAAAGTGTAAAGTCAAGCTGAAAGAAATTGGGTTTTCTTAACTTTATTAATAATGGTATGACTTCCTTAGGTGGTACAACCTGAAATCCTTCCTTTGATAACTTCTTAGCAATCTTTTCAGGAATCTCAAAATTTATGCCGTAATCGCTACTGCTTAAATCTTCAAATGGAAAAATTACAATCTGAGCGTATGTAATTTTAAAAATCAAAATAAAAAAGATACTAAAAATTAAAATTTCAAGCCATTTCTTTATCATAACTTCCAGTCTTTAACATATCTTTTACTAATTCAAAAGCAAGTTCCACTGTGCTTTTAGATTTTAATCCTAATAATCTTGCAGCAAGACTATATCCATTTTTCACACCCTTACACTCCCAGATGATAGCACCTGATTTCACATCTATTAATCTTAAAGAAATTCCTATTACTGGATAACTATAACTTCCTTCTCTAATTTCTTCTAAATGAGTTAAACTTCCAATAAGTAAAGCCTGAACCCCGAGTCTATCCCCTATCCTTTTAATAGTCCCTTTATCCATCTTTAAACTTTTTTCAAGCCCTTCTTCAAATACCACAAGGTCGGTTATAGAAAAATCTACTACTTCAAAAATATTTTGTGCTAATACCTCTGCCAATACCATTTCTCTTATAGTGGAAGCTAAACCCTCATTTTTGGTATAATTTTCAAAAGGTAAAATGGCTATTTTTCTGATATGTTGAAGTTCTATATCCCAATTAAAATAAGAAGTCTTTTGATTTTTGGTTATAGGTGCACAGAAACTCAAAAAAAACAAAATTATAATTAAAAAAATAAATTTAGAATTTCTCATAAGTTACCCCCATTTTAAAATACATATCTTATTCTAAAAAACCAAGACCAAGTGCTTTCTCCATCCCTTTTATTATAATTATAATTCCAATTTAGATTTAGTTTAGGGGTAAGAGTCCAAAAAGCATTAACTCCTAAATTGCTATTTTCAGAATCCTCACTCTCAGAACCACTATAAGAAAGATTTAATCTCAATTTTTCTGCTGGAACTATATAAAAAATATAAGAATAATAATATGTGTGAGTATCCTCACTTTTATCATAAATTTGTGTTGTGGTAAATGAAAAATAGTCTGAAAATCTCCAAGTTAAAAAGGCTTCATGTCTTCTGGAATGTGAAGATTCACCACCTTCTGATGTCTCAGATCTAACAAAAGAATTTCTAAATTCTAAGGTTATATTAGGTCTAAGTCTTGCCAGAAAATTTAATTGTGCAGAATATGATTTATTTTCCTCTCCGGTTTCTAAATTTTTTATTTTAGAATAACTTTGACTTAAAACTGAAGTTAAATCAGGATAAATTTCAAAATATTCAGAAAAAAACAGATTCTGATTTTCTGAAACAGGAGTTCCATTACTCCATGATTTTGTATAGGTATAACCAGAATTTAATCTTATTGTGTCATAAGGAGTTGAAGAAATACTTATAGAATATCCCTGATATTTATCCTCTCTTACATCTACTTGCTTATTTAAACTATAAAAATAAGATAAATTCGGTCTAAAATACTTGTTTTCAGACCATGAAAAATTCAAATTATAATAATATTTCTTCATATCAGGAATTTCTTCATAATTATAATTTTCATAACCAGAGGAGGTGCTTAAAAACATTTGATGAGGAAGTCTTATACTAAAATGGGCTGTTGCTCTATAATAAGTATCTTCTTTTTCTTCATGTGATTCTGTCTCATAATAATAACCTACAAATTTTGGGTCAGTTAAATTGACAGTTCCAACCACAGATGTCACTTCTAACTTAAGATAAATATTGGGATAAGCAAGAGAAGTAGAAAATTCATAAGGTAAGGTAACATTGGTAATGACTAATGTCCAGTTAATCTTATCTTTACTGTAATAAATGTCCCATCTAGCATTGGAACCAATTTTTTGGAAAGTAGAATAATCCGTATAAAAATCTATTCCCTCTAAGGTTTTATCAGAAGGAAATTGCAAATAAAATACATCTCCTGTTTTTAGTGTAGCATTGAAAGTTCCATTTGTAAGAGATAAGGAATATTTTATTTTATATTTACCACTCTCACCTAACTGGTATGTTGCTTCTGTTTTTATTTTTTTTAATTCCTGACTTACTCCAAAACTTACTTTTTTAAAGGTTCTTGAATAGTCCATTTTAAGAGTTAAAAAGGTATTCTTTGTTTCTGAACCAGAAACAAGATCTTCGCTTTTGATAATTCTATAATCAAACAGAGTTGAAAGTCCTTTTAAATACCACTCATCAAACCTTCTGTTGATAGAAATGCCCATTCCTGTATCTGTTGACTTTGAATTGTCTTCTAATCCTTCTGTCCAACTCTTGTTTTTATTCCAATACAAACCAATGTAAAATTTTTTAATATCTGTTCTAAAATTCTGACCAATATTCCAGCTTTTAAATTTTTCATTAGTATTAAGCTCAACCAATCTATAGTTATAGCTTAAATTGTAACTAAATAAATCATTAATTAAGTTATAGTAAAATGCAGTAGATGTATTTTCTCTCCATGTATCTTCTGTTTCTGTCTTCATATAATTTAAAC
>JAGGXL010000111.1 GCA_021163085.1 Thermodesulfobacterium sp.
CCCCTCTCTATCTTTTTTTAAATCCCCATTTGTCCTTTTTTTTTCTCCATCAAAACATCAAACCCCGATAAAACAGTAGCGATGCGTGATTGTTCAGAAGGCTTTGGGAGAGGGATCGGTAACTGTTTGAATATGGGAAGCCTCAACGATAAAACTGTAGAACCTACGGCCCATTCTTTTAGGTAGTGTCTTAATATAAACATTGCAAAATAAAGATATCTTCCTTTTAAGTTGGATCTAAAGTTAAAAATAGCATACGTTCTTTGATGCAAGTCAAACTTTCCGATGTAATATTTCGGGAGAAAGTCTTTGCCTTCTCCGGGAACAATAACTGCTTCTGCATCAAATAAATATTTATCGCTTCTTTTTAGCCCTCCAGAACGATCAAAAAGAGGATATTTTCCATTTTCAACTGCATCCTGAACATTGGTTTTTCCTGTTTTAATATTCGCCAATTCACACAACTTTATAATATTCCAATCTCTAGGTATCTCTCCGATTTTAGTTTCCTTAAATTCAGTTTCCCATTTGAATTTAACACTCATTTTAGCTCATCCTCTCTTATTTCCATTTTTCTGAATATGAATTCCTTTGCCTTTTTAGCAGTTTCAAAAGCTTGTTTTGCCTCTTCTAATGTTGGAATATAAAACTAGTCTGCATATCTGACTTCTACCGCATAATCTGAAAGGTTTCCTACATCAAGTTTTTTAAATTCTGAGTCTATATCAGAGCATAATTTTATTAGGAACTCCAAGTTATGAGTTCTCCCAAAATCAACACCCTTTGAAGTAAGAAAAGCTTTTAGCATTTTTTCAACAAATTGCTGGCAATGAAAACAAACCGAGCTGGTTACTATTTCTTCTTCTGAGAGCTTAAATTCATTCTCAACCGTTTTATAATCCTCCATTGCTTTTATAATCCACTTTTTGACCTTCTCATCCATTTTCATATCTCAATCCCTTCTTTAAGAGCTTCGTAAGTTACCGTGCCAAAAAAATTTTTATAATATTCAATTTCTTTTTCTGACTTTATTATGACATCGCAAGGTATATATTCCTCTGCAAGTTCTTTTCTTATAAGGTGTGAGAGAGTCATTTTTTCATTTCTCGCAAGCTCTTTATTCACCACGATGAGTATATCCCAATCACTGCCTCTTTTCCAATCCCCTCTTGCTCTTGAACCAAAAAGAATTATTCGGTTAACCCCCACATTCGCTTCTCTAAAAATTTTATAAACCTTTTCCTTTATTTTTTCTTCAATCATAGCTCCACCTCAAAATTTAATGCTTTAAAGACTTCTTTTACCTTCTTCGTTAATTCCTTCTCCTCTTCAAGTAATTTTGAAAGCTCTTTAGAATAAATCTTCATCTTCTCCTCAAAAGGTGTTTCATCTTCTTCAAGTTTTATTCCGACATATCTTCCCGGTGTAAGGACATAGCCATTTTTAGCTATTTCCTCAATCGTTGCTACCTTTGCAAATCCAACCTTGTTTATCTTCTCTTCTGACTCTCCTCTCTCAAACATCCTGAACTTCTCAACTATTTTTGCTATATGTTCATCTGTAAAAACAACCTGCCTTCTTGAAATTGGCTTAAACATATTTTTCGCATAAATAAACAACACATTGCCTTTCATATGCTCTGGCTTTGATTTTCTTAAAAACCATAAAGAGGCAGGTAAAGAAACTGTATAAAACATCTTGGGCGGTGTAGCAATTATCCCATATACTAAATCGTCCTTAATGATCCTTTTCCTAATTTCTCCTTCGATACCGCCAGCAGATAAAGCACCGTTTGCCATTACAAAACCCGCTTTTCCATTCGGTGCAAGATGATATATATAATGCTGTATCCAGACAAAATTTGCATTATTTTCAGGGGGAACTCCATATTTAAACCTCGGGTCGTTTGGTTTTACTCTATCTCTTCCCCATTCACTATCATTGAAAGGTGGATTAGAAACAATATAATCAGCCCTTAGGTCAAAGAATTTGTCGTCATGATAGGAATCTCCCCATCTTATATCTCCCTCAACTCCTCTTAGGGCTAAATTCATCTTACATACTTTCCAGACGAATTCCTTTGACTCCTGTCCATAAATTGATAATCGCTCTTTTTCTATGCTTTCTCTTTGCAATTTTTCTAAGGCTGAGATAAAAAATCCACCTGAACCGCAGGCAGGGTCAAATATACGTCCCTCTTTTACATCTAAAATCTCAACAATCAGCTTAGTTAAAGACCTTGGGGTGTAAAACTCTCCTCCCTTTTTACCTTCTGCTTCGGTGAATTTCCCAAGAAAATATTCATAAATTCTGCCAAATATATCTTTTGCATGGTGGTCTTCGCCAAAGTTAATTTGAGAAAATTGATTAATTAAATAGGCAAAATCATGGCTATCAAGATTAACGCGAGAGTATATTTTTGGTATCACATCTTTTAATTGTTTAGGATGTTCATTTTCTAAAATCTCTATAGCTTGGTCAATTATCTCTCCTATATTGGGCTGATTGGCATTTTTCTTTATGTAATCCCAACGAGCTTTTTCTGGAACATATAAAGTGCCATTGGCTAAGTAAAAATCTCTATCTTCACAAATAGAAAACCTCAAACTTTCCGAGAAATTCTTAGCTTCTTTTTCTTCTATTTCTTTTCTTTTTTCCTCAAAAGCAAAGGAAAGATATCTTAAAAATATCAGACCTAAGACTACATACTTATATTCGTGAACTTCTACTTTTTTTCTTAATTTATCCGCAGCCTTCCATAATTTATCTTCAAAAGTCAAGTCTTTTTCCTTCATAATCTCGCTCCCTAATATTTAGTTAAAATCTTTTAATGATATATCTTAATTTATCTTTTTATTACCTTCAATAAATTTTACTTTGCTTCTTCTTTACCTACTTAAAAGACGCTTTTTCTTATCCTCTGCAAAAGATTATGGGCAAGTCTTAGAGGTTCGGGGATACGATAGATAGAGGTTTTTAAAACAAGCTCAATGGCTTTCTCTAAGCTTATTTTATGCCCTATGGATACATAAACAGGTTTTACTTTATCTTTTGTTCTTAATACCGCACCTACAACTTCATTGTTATAAACCAGATAAGAATAACTTCCGCGCTTTTCATTTAAAGACATGTGATTTCCACAAAGTTTTTTCTTGGCAACGCCTACAGTTATAGCGCCTGTTTCAACTCCAAAATGAGAGGCAATTCCACAACCCCTTGGATGAGAAATTCCATGACCATCTACGAAAAACACATTTGGCTTAAATTTAAGATTTTTATAAAGTTTTAAAATCAAAGGTAATTCTCTAAAGGCAAGAAAAGTAGGAATATAAGGAAAATTTACAACATCTTCCACTATTTTGTGATAAAGAACCTTAAGACTTGGAAATTTTATTATAACTATACAAGCCCAGGCTTTGGTTGGATTTTCCTTTGAACTTTCAAAGGTTACATCAATTCCACCGATTGTCTTAATTTCTTTTAAAACATCTCTTTTTATAATCTTTTTAGCACAATCTAATTGTATTTCTTCAAGTTTAGTCAGATCCATGATATAATATTTTAAAATGAATTCAAAAAAGCATAAACATCATCATGCAGGAAAATCAAGTAGGTTTATAATTTCAGCATCAAAAGTATTTGACCTATTAAATCTTCCTAAAGATATTGTTTTTCTTGATGCAGGTTGTGGTGATGGATACTTTTCTTTAGAGGCATCTTTAAGATTAGGAAAAGAATCTAAAATAATTGCAGTAGATATTCATAAAGAATCCTTAGACAAATTAGAGAAAGAAATCAAAGATAAAGGAATAAAAAATATTGAAATTCTTATGACAGATATAACAAAAAGAATTCCTTTAGAGGATGAAAGTGTAGATGTTTATTTCATGTCCAATGTTTTACATGGATTTGATGAAGAAGAAAAGCACAAAGTTATAAATGAGGCAAAAAGAGTTTTAAAAAAGAAAGGCAAAATTGTAGTTATTGAGTTTAAAAAAGAGGTTACACTTGTTGGTCCACCTATTGAGATAAGAATTTCAGAAAAAGAGCTTTCTCAACTTTTAGAAAGATATGGTTTTCAATTAGAAAGAACTTATGAAATAAGTCCTTATAATTATTTATATGTTTTTACTTCTAAGGAATAGTTTCTACTGAAGAGAACATAGGTTCATGTAGAGGTATAAGTATATCTACCATGTTTTTAAATTTTACCATCTGATCATAGGCTAAGTAGGGGTCTATGTTTGTTCCAGGAGGAATGACTTCCATTCCCATAGCTTTAATTTTATTAGGGGGATTAAAATTTTCCATGATTACGCAAAATCCTGTTATTCCTGCGATTCCCTTTTCTGTATTAATAAGAACACTCATTCCACCTTTGGTATGAGCAGGGGTATGAACCATTTTAATTCCTGGAACCACCTCAAAAACTTCATCTTTAATATGAACCATTTGTCCTGCTTGATCCACTTCTTCTATAAATTCAGCCATATATCTAAAATCTAAAGGATGGGGATTGTAAGCAGACTGAAACTCAAGCTCATGAGCATAAAAAACTGCATTTACACATTTGAAATCATTTTCTCAATGGTCATTATGTAAATGGGTATGTATAACAATATCTACATCTTTTGGAGAAAGTTCCCACTTAGCTAACCCTTCTTCAAATTTATAAATTTTTCCTCCGATAGCATTTTCCCTGAATTCAGACTGTATCACCTCTAAAAGTCCTGTATCAATAAGAATAACTTTATCTGCCCCTTCTATAAGCCAGGAATAAATAGGAATTACATATTCCTTTCCATAATCATGCTGATAGGTCATCATACCCTTATCAAAAACTTTTGTTCCAACTACAATTGGATGAATTTTATATAAAGGCCCTTTTCCCATGATTTTTCCTCTTACTTTAATATTTACTTAATAAAAATTTTATCTCAACTTTTTATTTATGACAAGGGAAAATCTTATCTTCTAAGTCTCATTTCATTAAAGTAATTTGTAAGGGGTCACTTACCACAATTTGGGGAATGTCTCCATAAGAACTTATCAGTCCATGAACACAAATTTTTTTCCCTTTATAGTAAGTTTCTGGAGGTTTGTCAAATTTTTCTCTATCTTTACCCCAGATAACAACAGTAAAAATGTGATTTGGATAGGGTTTGTCCAGATTAAGAAAAGTAGGTTGCCCTTTACTGAAAGAAGCATATTTTGTACTTGCAACAACACCACATACAGTTCTTTCTTGTCCAATATAGTTTACTGCCTCAGTTGGAGTAATATACTTTTTTGAATAAGAAAAGACAGTAAAACAAATAATTACTATAAATACAAATAATAAATAAAAGATTTTTCTCATAGTTCCTTTAGACCTTTATATAGTGTAAATATTCTCAATAAAAATATTAGTTTAATTTTAATAATTAGTCAAATTTTTTGAAAGTATTAAAAACTTCTTAATTTTTCTTCAACTTCAATAACCC
>JAGGXL010000081.1 GCA_021163085.1 Thermodesulfobacterium sp.
ATCCTGATACATCTCCCTCTCCCAGAAAGATTAAAAAAATATATTCTTTTCCACTTCCTGAAAAATTTGATAGAGATTCCATTTATGAAGTTGCGGATATTTTTGGTTCAAATCTTTACAGTTTTCAGCTTCTTTTTTATTATTATCTTTTTTATCAAGACAGGAAAAAATTTATAACCGAAGATGAAGGAGAATTTGTGATTATAAATGCAGGTTTTATTACTCCTTCAGACTTTGAGAAACCAGAAAAATTACCTTTCAATTTTTCTTCAAGAGGTAAGTGGACAAAGGTTTATAATTATTTTAAAAGCGATTTTAAAAAATTGATTGAATGGATTTTAAATCACATTATAATAAGTGATAAATTTTATTTTCCTGTAGATGATAAGGTTTGTAGATATTGTGAGTATAAAGTCCCCTGTAAAAATTATAAATATTTATAAGGATAGGATTTATGTGGATTAAAGATTTCCCTAGATTTACAGAAGAGAGAAATTTTATCCTTGAGGAAACTTTTAAAAAAAATTGTGAGCTTAAGGATATTTCTGAAAAGGTTTTAAATTTTGAGTCTCTTGATTTTGAATCAGCTTTGAAACTTTACAGAGAGGGAGATCTTTTCTTCTTAGGAGAGCTTGCAAGAAGGGTTAAAGAAAGAATACACAGTAAAAAGTATTATTATACAATAAACAGACATATTAATTATACTAATATTTGCATTATTGATTGCAAATTCTGTGGTTATCATAAAAAGCCCGGAGAAGAAGGAGGTTATACTTTAGAAATAGATGAAATTTTGGGAAAATTAAAGGAAACTCCTCAATTAAGAGAAGTTCACATTGTAGGTGGATTAAATCCGAAGCTTCCTTATGAATACTACATAGATTTAATTCGCAAGATAAGAGAAGCCTTTCCTGAAATTCATATAAGGGCTTATACTTGTGTAGAGATAGATTGGCTTTCAAGAATTTCTGGTAAGTCTGTGGAAAGGGTTTTGAAGGAACTAAAAGAGGCAGGTTTAAATTCTATTCCTGGAGGTGGTGCAGAGGTCTTTTCAGAAAGAATAAGGGCTGAGCTTTATCCAGCTAAGATTCCTTCTGAAAGATGGATCGAGATTGCAAAGACCGCTCACAGGCTTGGTATTCCAACAAATGCAACTTTGCTTTTTGGGCATATAGAAACAGACGAAGAAATGATAAAACACCTTTTAATTTTAAGAGAAATACAAGAGAAAACAAAAGGATTTTATTGTTTTATCCCTCTGGCTTTTATTCCTGAAAATAACGAACTCTCTTATCTTCCTGGACCTTCTGTGCACAAAATTTTAAAAGTAATAGCTATTTCCCGGATAATTTTAAATAATTTTCCACATATTAAGGCTTACTGGGTTTTTTTGGGGGTAAAGCTTGCTCAGATAGCTCTTCTTTGGGGAGCAGACCATTTTCACGGAACAGTGATAGAGGAAAAGATAAGCGAATTGATGAAGGGTGAACCAGTAATACATTTACCTCCTTTTGAAATTCAAAGACTTATCAGAGAAATCGGCGGAGAACCAGTTTTGTTATAAAAATTGAATGCTAAAAATAATATACCCAGTACCCGAAAAAGTACCTTCAAATTATGCAAGATTTATTCAGATTTTTAATACTTGCAATAGTTTAGCTAATTTAGGACTAAAAGTTGAAATTTGTTGTTCTTTTAAGAAAGGAAATAAAAAAGAAGACTTAGAAAAATTTTATGGTATCAATTTTTCCCCGAATTTAAGTATTAAATCTTATCCTGTTATTCAAGTAGAGAATTTGTTTAATCTTAAATTTTCATCAAGTTTAATCTATAAAATTAAATTTGTAGGTGATTTATTAAAAGAATATAAAAATAATCATGCAAAGAAGCTGATAATATATTTAAGATATCCAAAGCTGACTTCCCTTTTTATTTTTTTAAAAAGATGGATTGATATTTTTATTATTTATGAAGCTCATGAGATATTTTCTTTTAAAAACAAAAAACTTTTTGAGATAGAAAGAAAACTATTTGAAATTTCAGATTTGATAATATGCATCACAAATGAATTAAAAAACAAAATAATAGCTAACTTTGAAACAGACTTTCAGAAAATTCATGTTATTCCTGATGCTGTAAGAGATGATTGGTTGAATATTAAACCTGAAAAAGAAGAATATATTTTTTATGCAGGAAGTTTAAAAAAATGGAAGGGCGTAGATGTTCTTATAAAAGCTATGAAATATTTGCCAGGAGAAAAATTATTAATTGCAGGTAATGGCGAGGAATCTAATTATCTTCAAAATATAGTTAAAGAAGAAAATTTGCAAGACAGAATTAAATTTTTGGGATATATTCCACATACTGAAATTCCCAAATTTTTATCAAAAGCAAAGATCCTTGTTTTACCAAATGTTAAAGAAGATACCTCGGTTTTTACTTCACCTCTTAAACTTTTTGAATATATGGCAATAGGAAAACCTATTGTAGCTTCAGATATTCCAAGTCTTAAGGAGATATTAAAACATGAAGAAAATGCATATTTGGTAAAACCAGGTGATCCTAAAGCTTTAGCTGAAGGTATTAGGAAAGTTCTTTCTGATGGAAAATTAAGAAACAAAATATCCTTAGGGGCTAAGAAAAAAGTTACTAATTACACTTATTCAGCAAGAGCTCAAAAAATAAAGCAACTTATAGAAATACTTATTATGAGATAATGAAAATCGTTAAATTTTTTGAATTTGAAGTTGTAGAGAAATATTTTTCTTTTTTCTATCATATTTTTAATCAAAATTTAAAAGATTTTACTCTTCCTCAA
>JAGGXL010000011.1 GCA_021163085.1 Thermodesulfobacterium sp.
CTATTATCATATAAAAAGCTAAAACAAACAAAATTAAAGCTATTAAAGTGATTATATTAAATTTTAAATTACTAAAAGTAATATAACCTAAAGCTGAAAGAGTAACTATAATCATAAAAATTGTAGGAATTAAAATAAATAAGAGTTTACCAGAGTTAATATTTTTTGCCCATACATAAATTGTAATTAAAACAAGAGCTGCCAGAAGTTGATTTGTTGAACCAAAAATAGGCCAAATTTTCTTCCAAGCAGGAATTAGTTGTCCATCAGGAGAATAAAATTTTATGTGAAGCAGTATAATTGGTAATACCAAAGATGCAGAGGTAGTTAAAAATCTTGAAGTCAGTTTTTTGCCTGAAATGTCCATCAATTCTTGTAAAACATAGCGAGAAATCCTTGTTGCAGTATCAAGAGTTGTTAGAATAAAAGCTGAAATAGCAAGATAGCCCAGAATAAGTCCTATTTGAGGATTCAATCCCATAAAAGAAACAAATTTGGAAATACCTAAGGAAAATATTTCTGTAGGGATTTTTGAAGATTTTGCCAAATCCTTTGAGAGAATCATTACCGTGGAAAGAGAAATTACAGCAAGTACACTTTCAAGTATCATTGCTCCATAGCTTACAAATCTTGCATTTTTTATGTTATCAAGCTGTTTAGAAGTTGTGCCTGAGGAAACAAGAGCGTGAAATCCTGAAACTGCTCCACAGGCAATAGTTATAAAAATAAAAGGAAAAAGAGGTCCTATCTGCGAATTAAAAGCTACAAAAGAAGGATAGGTGATAGAATAATCACCAAAAATAATACCTAAAATTCCTATTATCAAAATAGAATAAAGTAAAAAGCTTGAAAGATAATCTCTTGGCTGCAATAAAACCCATACAGGTAAAATTGAAGCCAAAAAACAATAAATCAATAAAATCCAAATCCAAATTTCTCTTGAAAAAACGATAAAACTTTTTTCCAAACTAAAAAATATACCTATCCCAATTAAAACAAGAGAAAAAATAGTAGCTATCGGAAGACCAATCCTTAGCCTATAAAGGATAAATCCCAGAAGAAGAGCTGTAGAAATATAGCTTATGTTTACCTGAGCAACAGAAGGTTCTTTAGCAAATGTAGTAGCAGCAAGATCTGCAAAAACAGTAATAACATAAATCAGAGCAAACCATATAAATACTAAAAATATTTTGTAAACTCTTTCGCCTATGTAATTTCTGGCTATATCTCCTATGCTTTTTCCTTTATGTCTTAGCGAGGCAATAAGAGCGGAGAAATCATGAAGCCCACCTATAAAAATGGTTCCCAGAACTATCCATAAAATACTTGGCAACCAGCCATATGCTATACCAGCAATAATTGGACCTACAATAGGACCTGCTCCTGCAATGGAAGAAAAATGATGCCCTAAAAGAATAAACTTATTAGTGGGAACAAAATCCACACCGTCAAAATTGGTTTTTGATGGTACATCCTCTTCTTCTTTTATTTTATATTGAGCTTCCAGAAACCTTCCATAAAACTTATATCCTATCCAAAAAAGAAGCAAGCTTAATATTAACAAAGCTTTTAACATCTTTGCTTACACCTCAACATTGAAAATTTTCCTTGCAAGAATTCCTACACTAAAAGAAAAAACTGCTACTCCAAAACTTACAAAAAACATTTCAAGAAAAAAACGTAAAAAAGACCTTTCCTGCACTACACTTACAAAAAAGGTAAAAACCAAAATAATTGTCAATGCTCCCAGAAGTGCTACACCAAAAGCAAGTATATAAGAAGAAAACACAAAATAAGGCCACACAAGTATTATTACAGTCATAAGGTAGGCCACCCCAGTATAAAAAGCTGCTTTTAAGGGTGACTTTTCATCTCCCTCTGATCTTGTAGAAAGATATTCAGAGGCTGACATGGAAAAAGCTGCAGAGATTCCTATAATAAAAGATGTAATTCCTGTAAGTTTGGTATTCTGAAGAGCAAAAGTAAGCCCTGCAAGAGCTCCTGTGAGTTCAACTAAAGCATCATTAAGACCAAGGATCATAGAACTTATATAATTAAGTCTTTCTTCATTAAGCAAGTTTGCAAGCTCCCTTTCGTGAACTTCTTCTTCATGTAAAATCTCTTGTGCTTCTGGAATCATTCCAATTAATTTTTCATAGTTCTCCTCGGCTCTTTTTTCTCCTCTTTCCATAAGTTTTATAGCAAAAGTAAATCCAAAGAGCCAAGCTATGAAAAGATATAAAAAAGCCTTTATTCTATTTGGTTTATACCTTTTCCCTGTATATTTAGCCCACACCCTTGCGTGTTTGCTTTCTTCCTCTGCAATTTTTAAGAGTATTTTTTGATTCTGATCTTTTACCTTCTTTGCAAGACGAGTGTAAATATATTGTTCTGTTACTTCGGTTTTTTGAAATTTCTCTATAAGTTTAACAAGCTGTGCATTTACCTTCATCAAGTTTATTATTTTCCTGTCAAATTTAAAAAATTGCAAGAGCAAAAAAAATATTCCCTCCCGAAAATTCTCGGGAGGGAATATTAAAATTAGACTTTTATGACAATTTTAGACTTTAAAAGTTGTAGAATGCAGAAAGGGTAAACCTATTAGCAGTATCCACCCATTCATCACGCTCGGTCTCAATATGCATGGCTTCTACACCAAGTCTCATATGGTCAGTAAGTTTATACCAGAGATTAGCAAAATACTGAGTATTCTTTGTAAATTGACGATCATTAAGTGCTGCAGCGCTGGTCCCCTTAAGGATTTCACTATCATTAGGATCGTCAAATCCTGCTCCTATGGATAGACTCCAGCGGGGATTTATGCTCCACACAAGATTTCCCCACATTCCATAAGCTTCAATAGGCTCACCATAAGCATTTACTCCAAGATCATACCTCAGGAACTCATCATCAATACCTCTTCCGGTCCACGCCTCTCCTTTAAACTGAAACTTCTGATCAAAAAGATCAAAGTTGAGCTTCCATTCTCCAACAATAAGCCAGCGATCAACATCACTTTCATGCGGTGAAGGTAAGGAAGCATCAACAGCTTCATGTTTATAACCACCACCAATAGCTATCATACTTCCTTTACCAAAAACTTTATTTAACACTCCATTTTTATACTGGACTCTTGCAAGAAGCCATGGCATACGCTCTTCTGAGCCAGTAGAAATTCTTCTGTGCATCATGAGTGAACCGAGAAATTCCCAGTTATCAAATACTTTTTGTCTTATGGTTAGTTGTGGCACTCTCCACCAGAGGTTTCCTGCAGCTGTTAAAATTCCGAATTCAATGGTTGATGGATTTAGTTGAGCTACAGGAATCCAGTCCTGCCCAAAACGAATACTTGTTCTTGTTTTACTATTATAAATATCTGCATAGGCAAGCCTTATTCTTGGAATAATATTATTTCCTGCATTAGTTCCATAAAAATCTATTTCAGTATGACCTTTTACAACCCAGTCTCCTCTTTTATGAAAAACAAGTGCTCCAAATCTTGTATCTCTTGGATTAAAGTTTGTTGAATCATTCTGATAATCAGGGTGCTGTTTTCTATTAGCAACCGCTCCAACAAAGTCATTATATTTTTCAATACGTGCTGTATCATAATGATAATCCATTTTTACTCTACCATAAAGTTGCCATTCAAGTCCTGATTTTCCAAAAACTGGTTTTGATTCTTTTGCTACAAATTGAGGAGTTATTTTTTCAGTTTTTGTCTCAACCTGCTTAAGTTTTCCCTGAAGGGTCTCAATTAAAGCCTGCATAGAAGCCATTTGCTGTTGCATAGCAGACATTTGCTGTTTTAAAGCCTCAATCTGGGCTTTTAGCTCCTCTGGTGTCTCTTCAGCAAGAGAGGTTTTAACGAATACACTCCCAGCCATTAAAACTGGTAATAAAACCTTTGCAATGCTTTTTCGCTTCATACCACCACCTCCTTTTAAAAGTTTATGTGTTTTAGATTTACATAATTTTGGATTTTCAAAATTTTAAAAGAATTTTTTCACAATCTAATATACTTTTTCTTACAACTTTAATGCTTTTTAAGCTTTAATCTAAAATTAATCCAAAAATAAAGAGATTGATTCCATATAAAATTTTTCACAAAAATTTTTTAACTTAAAATTTTTTTGAGTATATTATGTTATTGAATTCTCAAAATCAGGGATTAATTTCTTTATACCATGCATTTTTTAAGAAAAAAGACAGAATTCAAGCTAAAAACAAATATTGAGCCAAAAGGGGATCAACCAAAAGCAATAGAAGAATTAGTAAAAGGTGTTAAAAATGGGTTAAAGCATCAGGTTTTGCTTGGTGTTACAGGTTCTGGAAAAACCTTTACTATGGCCAATGTAATTGCAAAAATTGGAAAACCTACTCTTATAATTGCTCCCAATAAAACACTTGCAGCTCAGCTTTATAATGAATTTAAAAAGCTTTTTCCTGAAAATGCAGTAGAATATTTTGTTTCTTATTATGATTATTATCAGCCTGAAGCCTATGTTCCTATAACTGATACTTATATTGAAAAGGATGCCTCTATTAATGATTTTATAGATAGACTTAGACACTCAGCTACTGCTGCTGTTCTTTCAAGAAGGGATGTAATTGTAGTAGCAAGTGTTTCCTGTATTTATGGTTTAGGCTCTCCTGATGAGTATTTTCAAAAACATCTTTATTTAAGACGAGGTGCTAAGATAAGAAGAGATGAACTTTTAAGAGCTCTTGTAACAATGCATTATGAAAGAACCGAAATGGATTTTACTCGTGCTACTTTTAGAGTAAGAGGTGATATAATTGAAATCTTTCCATCTAATGAAGAAAAAAGAGCTGTAAGAGTAAGTCTTTGGGATAATGAGATAGAAGAAATAAAAATAA
>JAGGXL010000059.1 GCA_021163085.1 Thermodesulfobacterium sp.
CATCTGGTCTTCCTGATATAGGGACCCTTTTTCCTGATAATGATCCCCGATATAAAGATGTAGAAAGTATAAAACTACTTGAAGAAACCTTAAAATTATTGGATGAAAAAGGATTCAAAGTTTTTCAGATAGATCTAACTTTTATATGTGATGAACCCAAACTTTCTCCCTTTTATCAAAAAATGAAAAATTTATTATCACAAAAGTTAAAAATTAATCCTTCAAATATAGGAATAAAAGCAAGAACTACCGAAGGATTGATGAAAGTTCTTAAAATTGATTTTATAGCTTGCTTTTGTTTGGTTGTTTTAACCAGAAAAGAAAATTCACCGTAAACTTTTAAACTTGTATTTTTTTTATTATGTGTTACCTTAATTTTTTAAGGTAGAAGTTTGAGTTTTTAGAGTCCTAATCTCTAAAATCTCAGCTTCTATCAAATTAAAATTCAAAGGAGTTTTAAAATGCGTAAGGTTCAAATAGGAGATGTTGTAAGTATTCATTGTATTGGGAAACTTGAAAGCGGGGAGATTTTTGAAAATACCTTTGATGGAGAACCTTTTGTTTTTCAGGTTGGTTCCCCTGAAGTCATCCCCGGACTTTCTGAAGCTCTCATCGGAATGAAAGAAGGAGAAGAAAAAGAAATTATGATACCCTCCGATAAGGCATTTGGTCCAAGAGACGAAAATCTGGTAAGAACTGTTCCTAAAGAGGCTTTAAGTATTGATGTAGAACCTAAGGAAGGACTAATGTTAAATCTTATAGTAGATACGCCTCAGGGAGAAATGAATTTCCCTGCAATTATCGTGAAAGTAACTGATACAGAGCTTGTTCTTGATCTAAATCCGCCTTTGGCAGGAAAAGATCTCTTTTTCCAAATTAAACTTCTCAAAATATTTTCTCCTGAAGAAGAAAACATAATTCTATAAAATCTTTCAATTAATTTTCTTGGGGCTCATCGCCCCTTTTTTAATTTATTAATCTTATTTTTATCCCTTTTGCATTATTATATAAATTATGCTTTTGGAACTTCTAAAAAGTTTTTTAATTATCTTTGTTTTTGCTATAATAATAAGCTCAATTTTTATCAGATTTAAAATCTCTCCTGTAATTGGATTTTTAATCACAGGCATTATAGTTGGACCATCTGTCTTAGGGTTAATTCAAGATTACCATCTTATAGAAACCTTTGCAGAGTTTGGAGTAATTTTTCTAATGTTTATTATTGGAGTGGAATTTTCAATAAAAAAGCTCATTGTCTATAGAAAAGAAATTTTGGTTACAGGGTTAATTCAAGTAATTTTTACTATTTTAGTAGTCACTCTTATCACTCTTTTCTTTTTAAAAAAATCTTTATCAACGGGCATTTTCTTTGGCTCTCTTGTTGCTATGAGTAGTACCGCCTTGATATTAAAAATTCTTATGGATAGAGGAGAACTTACAACTTCTTATGGAAGACTTTGCTTTGGTATTTTAATTTTTCAGGATCTGTTTGTAATACTTATAATGCTTTTTATTCCTATCTTGGGTGGGGAAAGGGGTTCTATAATTGATATTTTCTTTATTTTGGGTAAATCCTTAGCTATACTTGGTTGCACTTTTATAGCCGGAATTTATATTTTCCCTTTAATCTTTCATCAAATCGTAAAAACACGCAGTAGAGAACTTTTTCTAATGACCATTCTAGTATTATCCTTAGGAACAGCTTTTTTTTCTTATAAATTGGGGCTCTCTTTGGCATTGGGAGCTTTTTTGGCAGGTATGGTTATATCTGAGTCTGAATATGCACTTCAAACTATAGCTGAAATAAAACCTATTAAAGATTTATTAATGGCTATCTTTTTTATTTCTATTGGACTCCTCTTAAAACCTCATTTTATTTTTTCCAACCCAAAATTAGCCATTTTAACTATATTGCTTATTCTTTTGATAAAAATCTTAACTGTATTTTTATCTGCACTCATAGTAAGTAAAAATCTGAGGATATCTTTATTAACTGGATTTATCCTTGCTCAAACAGGAGAATTTTCTCTGGTCCTTGCACTGGAAGGTAAAAAATTTGGATTAATTGAAGAAAAGTGGTATCAAATCTTTATAGGTTCCTCCATTGTCACTCTGTTTCTAACTCCTTTTTTAATAGGGTGGTCTCATAAACTTACTGACCTCTTTTTGGAAAAAATATCTCACAAGAGCTATATGAAGTTAAAAAGAAGAAGAGAAAAAAAGAAAGAAAAAAAGGAAGAAAAAACACATCTGAGGGATCACACCATTGTAGTAGGATATGGAATAGGAGGGCAAAGTATTGTTTATGGGTTAAAAACCTTAAAAATACCTTATGTAATTATAGATCTAAATCCTAACACAGTAAAAATTTATAAGAAAAAGGGAGAACCTATTTTTTTTGGAGACGCTGCAAATGTTGAAATTTTGAGAAAGTTAGGGATTCAAAATGCTAAAGCTCTTGTAATAGTTATTGGGGATAATATTTCAGCACGAAAAATCACTCTTTTTGCCCGCAAAGAAAATCCTAATCTTTACATAATAGTAAGAACAAGATTTGTAGCAGAAATTGAAGACTTTATAAAACTCGGAGCCAATGAAGTAATCCCTGAAGAATTTGAAGCCTCCATAGAAATATTTGCCAAGGTTCTCCACTATTATAAAGTTCCGAGAAATGTGATTTTAGATCTTATAGAAAGTATTCGCAAGAACCATTATAAAGCTCTTAGAACACCAGCAAAGCCTCTTCTAACAAGTATTGAAAATTTAGAATTTTTAAAAGATGCTGTAACAGAAACCTACTTGATTAAAAAAGGGAGTCCCTTAGTTGGTTTAACATTAAAAAATCTTGACTTAAGATCCAAAACAGGAGCTACAATTATAGCCATTAAAAGAGACGAAGAATTTATAGTCAATCCCTCACCAAATCTTACTTTTAAAGAAAACGATATCTTAATACTCATAGGAACTGAAAAACAATTAAATACTGCTCTGGCTTTTCTTGAGACCCAATTTCTTTCTCATTAAAAATAAACTTTCATTTTTAAACAAATTTAATATAATAATTAACCAATAAATTTGAACAAAAAATTTATAAATGAACAGCACTTTATCCTTAGAGGTAAAGTTTAAAAAGGCTTTCGAAAAGCTGATTACATCTTTATACAATATTAAAGAGGCAATTGAAGAAAATAATCCTGAAAAAAATTTCTAATTATTTAAATCAATTTACTCTCTTTTTAAAAAATTATTTTGAAAAAGAAGAAAAGTTTATGGAAGAATTGAAGTACCCGGATCTTGAAGTCCATAAAAGAGAGCACGACTTATTTAAGAAAAAAGTAGAATATTTTCTAATAAAAATAAGAAGAAAAGAAACCCTATTAAATAAAGAAATTGTAGAAGTGGTGGAAAATCTTTTAACTGAACATGTAATTCATTTTGATAAACCCCTTAATTTATATTTAAAATCACGCATTGATTCTTTAACAGAATTTTTGTCCAGAGAAGCTTTTTTAGAAACAATTCAGAATTTTATTACAAAAGATAAATTAACAGACATTATCCTTATTCTTTTCGAAGTAGAAGGTTTTTCTCTTTAGGATCTCAGGCTACAAATCTGCTTTTAAAAGATTTTTCAGCCTATTTGAGAAATCAATTCGATACACAAAATATCCTTTTTGGGAAAAATAAAGAAAATCAGTTCTTAATAGCTTTGTTAGGACTTTCCTTCTTAGAAGTATTAGAATTTTTAGAAAATCTAACAGAAAAAAATTAAAAATTACAGTTTTAAATTTGAAAACAAAAAAATTAACTTCACTATCTCAATAGGAGTAACCCTTTATTCTCAGGATGGAAAAGATGTTTTTAGTTTATTGAAAAATGCTGAAATTGCTCTTCAAATGGCAAAAAAAGAGGGGAAATTTAAATGGGTGTTTTTTGAAAAGTAAATTTTTTAGAATACTTTGAAAAACTTAATAAATTTAGAAATATTTTAGAAAGAGCCATAAGAGAACATCTTGTCATTCCTTATATTCAACCAATATTTGATGCTCGCAACGGATCATTAGCAGGGGGAGAAATATTAATAAGAATTTTAGACGACAAAGAAAAAATAATGTGTGCATGTGAATTCATAGATTATGCTTATGAGTTAAAGTTCATTGATGAACTGAAAGCTTTACTTGGAGAAAAAATTATTGAGTCAAAATTTTTAGATCTTTTTAAAAACAAACTTCTTCTTATAAATAAAGTTGTTACCTCGTATGATAAGGTTCGTTTTTTATTAGAAGAATTAAAAGTATGGAAAACCATAACAGAAAATTATGACACTTCCTGCATATTTGAAGTTACAGAATCTTCCATACTTGAATTTCTTGATCTTTTTGAAATGCTTTCTGCTGAGAATAAAACTGAAAAAGTTGGAATCGCTATAGACGATTTTGGCTCTGGATATGCATCTTTTACTTCTTTAATAAAGGTGAATCCCAAATTTTTAAAAATTGATGGAAATTTAGTCCGTCAAATTCTTAAATCTAAAAAATGCTATACTATTGTTAAAGGTATTGTATCTATAGCTAAGGAGCTAAACATCAAGACAGTGGCAAAATTTGTAGAAAATAAAAGATTAGCAGATGCATTAAGGGAGATCGGAGTAGATCTATTTCAAGGTTTTTATTTTTCCAAACCTGTTTCTGCAGAAGAATTTAAAAAACTTATATCTCTTGACAAAAAAAGATAAAAAGGTTAATTTTAAGTTAAATAAAATTAAGGGGCCGTAGCTCAGAGGGAGAGCGCGTGAATGGCATTCACGAGGTCGTGGGTTCAAGTCCCACCGGCTCCACCATTTATTTTAAATTATTAAACTATGGCTCAAAATAAAGTAGTAAATTTAGACCAAAAAATTAAAACTTCTCCAAAAGGTTCTGTTTCTCCTCTCAAAGAGCTAACACTCAGGACAACCAAAGAGATTGTCATCAAATTTATAGAAATGGGAAGATGCTCACCTGCTACATTTGAAGAAGTATTTACTAAAGTTTTTTCCGTAGTTAAAGATACCCTGAATAAAGATTAATGTATCTTCTTGCTATTCACGGTAGTCCCAGGAAGAACGGAAACACTGAAATATTGCTTGACTCTTTTCTGAAGGGAATAAAAAAAGAAACCATTTCTTTTGAAAAAATAAGACTTTCAGAATTAAATTATAAGCCCTGTATAGAGTGCGGAGAATGTGAAATTACAGGAGAATGTGTTTTAGAAGATGATTTTAGAAAACTTTATCCCAAAATTTTAAAAGCTGATTTTTTATTAATTGCAACTCCTGTATTTTTTTATAACCATACCTCCTATATTCAAGCTTTTTACGAAAGATTTCAAGCCCTCTGGGCAAGAAAATATATACTTAAACTGCCTCATCCTTTTAATAAAACTCCTAAGGGCATTCTTCTTTGTATTGGAGCAACAAAAGGTAAAAAGCTCTTTGAAAATGTGGTAAAAAGCTTTAAATATGTGCTTGATACTATGTATGGAGTTTATATAGGAGGAATATTTATAAGAGGTATAAATAAAAAAGGAGAAATACTCAGTTATCCTGAATATTTAAAACTGGCAGAAGATATAGCCTCAAAACTTTCTATTTTTTCAGAAGAAGAAATTATAAAATCTCCTGAAAAATTAGGTTTAAATAAAAATACTTCTCCTTAAACTTAAATTAAAGAGTTTTTTGTATCCTCTTGCTCTTTCTGCAATATTTTCAGCTTTCCATATATCACTAATTACAGCTATCATATCAGCTCCAAATTCTATCAATTCCTTTGCTCTCTCCAAGGTTATACCACCGATTGCACAGATAGGTATCTTTAATATTTTCTTTGCTTCTAAAATAATCTTTTTATCAACTATTTCTGCCTCAGGCTTTGTGGGAGAAGGGAAAAAACTTCCGAAAGCAACATAATCAGCTGAAAGATTTTCCATCTCTTTTGCTCTTTTAAGATCCCCGTAGCAGGAAACTCCTATTATCTTATCTTTTAAAATTTTTCGTGCAGAAGAAATAGATAAATCATCTTTTCCAAGATGCACTCCATCAGCATTTACTTTTAAAGCAAGTTCTACTCTATCATTAACCACAAAAATTGCGTTATATCTATGACAAAGTTTTTTTAAAGTTTGTGCATAAGATATTAAGAATTCATCAGGATTTTTTTTATCTCTTAGCTGAACTATTTTAGCTCCTCCCTTTAAAGCCTTTTCAACTTTGTCAAGAATCTTATTGTTTTCATAGGGCGTTAGTTTTTCATCAGTTATCACATATAAACCTGATAGCTTCATTCTAAATTCTTTCGACTATTTCTGCCTCTGGCAGGTGCTTTTTAAATAAATCTTTTGCCCAGTTATAGAAATCCGGAGAATAGGGGGGGATGTTGTCTTCCTTCAAAGTTTTCCCTGGAATATATTTCTGAAAAGCAATAAACTTGATTTTTTTAAGATAGGGAAGCATCTCTTCCAGATCCTTTTGTGAAACTAAAGGAGGATAAAAAGTAATTCTTACTTCTACCTTCTCAGGTTTAAGAGAGGCTATTTCCAAGGTTTTTTCTATCTTTTCGAAATCTCCTCCTATTTTTTTATACTTTTGAGGTGAAGTTTTAAAATCAAGAGCTAAAAAATCAATAATTTCCATATCAAAAAGAGCTTTTACTAATTCAGGATTTGAGCCATTTGTATCAAGTTTTACAGGTAAACCAACTTCATAATAAATTTTCTCTATAAAATTAACAAGTCTTCTCCCCCAAATAGTTGGTTCTCCTCCTGTAATTACAACACCTTTTATAAAACCTCTTCTTCTCGATAGCTCCTGTAATATATATTCTTCAGGAATATCAGGAAGCTTGTTTGCTTTCTCAGGTAATACTAAATCCACATTATAGCAATAAGGACAACGGAAATTACAAAGATATGTATAAATTACTGAAGCTATTTTACCTGGATAATCTATTAGACTTGTTCCCCGAAAACCTTTAATCATTTGTATAAAAATATAACATTTAATTAAAAAAATAAAAAAGTATATTTAACTTTTCAAGTAAAAAATTTAAGTTAAATTAAGTA
>JAGGXL010000200.1 GCA_021163085.1 Thermodesulfobacterium sp.
AAATACTGTAAATACTCTTGATCTGGTTAAATCCAAGGTTTTATCTTTGTAAATATTGAATTTTAATTTATTAAATGATATATTTCAATTCTATGAGTGTTTACAGAATAGAAGTTTCATTCAAACCTGACTTTAAAGATGCCATTGGCGCTAAAATTAAAAGAAAAATACAACATCACTTAAATTTCCAAATAGAGGAGCTTTATTTTGTAAAGGTATACTTAGTTGAGGGTAATTTTACCAGAGAAACAATAAAAACTTTTACAGAATCGGCTCTCTGTGATCCTGTAATCCAAGTGTACAGTATAGATGAACCCATATCTTTAAAATTAGGGTTTTCCTTTGATTGGATTTTGGAAATTAGATATCGTCCAGGGGTTACTGATAATGAGGGTAAAACCGCTGAAGAAGCTCTCAGTTACGTTTTAGAAAGACCCTTAGATACTGAAAAAGAAGGAGTTTATTTTTCTCGTCAATTCTTGATAAAAGGAAAGATTTCTAAGAATGATGTTGAAAGAATAGCCAAGGATTTTCTTGCTAATGAACTTATAGAAAGATGGTTTATTCTTTCAAAAAACGAACTATTAGAAAATAATTTTTTCTATTCTGTTCCCAGAGTAACAGAATTTTTTCCTCCTACAGTTGAAAAGTTTAATTTGAAAAAATTATCTAATGAAGAACTTTTAAAGTTATCTCAAGAAAGACTGCTTGCTCTTAATCTTAAAGAAATGAAAACCATTCAGAAGTTCTTTTCCGATCTTGAATTTATAAAGTTGCGAGAAAAATACGGATTAGATGAAGCTATTACTGATGCAGAACTTGAGTGTATAGCTCAAACTTGGTCAGAGCATTGTAAGCATAAGATATTTAATGCCAAAATTTTTTATAAAGACCTTGATAATGGAAATGAAGCAGTTATAGACAGTCTTTTTAAAACTTATATTAAACGCGCTACAGAAGAGATTAGAAAAGAAAAGAGAGAAAGAGATTTTTGTCTCTCTGTGTTTACTGATAATGCGGGAATTATAAAGCTTGATGAAAAATGGGCTTTAGCTTTTAAAGTTGAGACTCATAATAGTCCTTCAGCACTTGACCCTTATGGAGGAGCTTTAACTGGTATTGTGGGGGTAAATAGAGATCCTCTCGGAACAGGTAAAGGAGCTAAATTAATATTTAATACAGATGTATTTTGTTTTGCTCCTTCAGATTGGGATAGACCTTTGCCTCCAAGAATTTTACATCCAAGAAGAATTTTTGAGGGTGTAAGAGAAGGGGTTGAACATGGAGGAAATCAAAGTGGAATTCCTACGGTGAATGGTTCCATAGTTTTTGATTCTCGATACCTTGGCAAACCGCTTGTTTATTGTGGCACAGGAGGAATTTTACCTTTATATATAAAAGGAGAACCTTGCTGGAAAAAGGGAGCTAAACCAAGTGATTTGGTGATAATGATTGGTGGGAAAATTGGAAAAGATGGAATCCATGGTGCTACCTTTTCTTCTGAAGCCTTACATGAAGGTTCTCCTGTTACAGCTGTACAGATAGGAGATCCCATAACTCAAAAAAAGATGGTGGATTTTTTGCTGAAGGCAAGAGATGAAAATTTATATAACTCTATCACAGATAATGGTGCAGGAGGACTTTCTTCCTCTGTGGGAGAAATGGCTAAGGAGTCAGGAGGGGCTGAGATAGACCTTGCCAAAGCACCTTTAAAATATCCCGGTCTTCGCCCTTGGGAAATCCTGCTTTCAGAGAGTCAGGAAAGAATGACTGTAGCTGTGCCTCCTGATAAAGCAGAAAGATTTTTAAGTTTAGCAAAAAAAATGGGGGTTTTAGCAACAGTTTTGGGTAAATTTACAGATACAGGATGTTTTCATGTTTTATATAAAGGAAAAACTGTAGCACTTTTACCTTTAAAATTTCTTCATGAAGGAGTTCCTCAACTTGAATTGTATGCGGAGTGGAAAACACCATTTTATCCTTTAGAGCCTGAAGTGAAAATTCCTGAGAACTACGGAAATATTTTAAAGAAAATTTTAAAAACCTATAATATTTGTTCAAAAGAATATGTAGTAACTCAATATGATCATGAGGTTCAGGGAGGAAGCGTTATAAAACCTTTAGTAGGCATTAATAATGATGGACCAAGTGATGCAGCAGTTTTAAGATATGATCTGGAAAGTGAAAGCGGGATTGTGGTTGCACACGGTATTTGCCCCAAGTTTTCTGATTATGATACATATTGGATGGTTGCTAATGCTATAGATGAAGGCATACGGAATGCGGTTTGTGTCGGAGGAGACATTGAGTATATGGCAGGACTTGATAATTTTTGCTGGTGTGACCCTGTAGAGAGCGAAAAAACCCCTGATGGTAAATATAAACTTGCTCAACTGGTAAGAGCTAATCAAGCACTTTATGAATTTACAAAGGTTTATGGAGTTCCCTGTATTTCAGGAAAAGATTCAATGAAAAATGACTATTTTATGCATGTGGGACTTAATCCTAAAGATAATAATCCTTTTGGTGTAGGAACTATTTTCCCCGATGGTAGCTTAAAAATTTCTATTCCCCCTACTCTTCTCTTTTCTGTGGTTGCAAAAATTCCAAAGTATTATTTTGCTCAGACTATGGACGTAAAAAATCCTAGAGACCTTGTTTATATTTTGGGAATAACCAGAGATGAATTGGCTGGTTCAGAGTATTTCAATCTTTTGGGAATAAAAGGAGGAAAGGTTCCCAAACCAGATCCACACTTAAATAAAAAGGTCTATGTGAAACTAAGAGATGCTATTTATGATAGGCTTGTTGAATCAGCTCATGACCTTTCTGATGGAGGATTGGGGGTTGCATTAGCTGAAAAGGCATTTTCTGGAGGATATGGAATAGTAGTTGATCTTTCTGCTCTTCCCTATGAAGGAAAACTAAGAGAAGATTTTATACTTTTTTCTGAAAGCGCAGGAAGAATAGTGGTAACAGTTAAAAGGGAGAAAAAAGAAGATTTTGAAAGTCTTATGAAAGGGATTCCCTGCACTTTAATAGGGGAAGTAATTGCTGATCCCATTTTAATTATAAAAGGAATTGAAGGAAAAGTTTTAATAAAAGAGCACATTATGGATTTGAAAAAAGTCTGGCAAGAACCTTTTAGTAACTGGTAAAAAGAGGTTGAAGTATGAAAATAAGAACCTTTTGTTATCCTTCCAAAAAGGCTGATAGGTATTTACAAAAAATCATAAACAGGGTTGATGAGTTTCCCAAGAAGATAGAAAGAGAAGTTAAAAAAATAGGAGACAAAGTCAGGAAAGAAGGAGACAGAGCTTTAACTGAATATACCTACAAGTTTGACGGTGTTTACTTGGAATCAGGAGAATTTAAAGTAAAGAGAGAAGAAATTGACAGAGCTTATAAAAATATTTCTTCGGAACTCCTTTCAGCTATTAAGTTAGCTATAGAAAAGGTAGAAAAATTTCATTCTCGTAGTCTTCCTCAGTCTTGGTTTATGGATGACGATTCAGACATTATTCTTGGACAGATGGTAAAACCTGTAGATATAGCAGGTATTTATATTCCAGGAGGTAAATGCGGAGAAACACCACTTATTTCAACAGTTATTATGACTGTTGTTCCTGCTAAAATAGCAGGAGTTAAAAAAGTGGTTATGGTATCTCCACCGAGAAGAGACAAAACCTTGCATCCGGCTTTACTTGTTGCTGCAAATGAGGCTGGTGTGGATGAAATATATAAAATTGGAGGACCCTGGTCAATTTTTGCCTTAGCGCATGGCACAGAGACTCTACCCAGAGTAGATATCATTTGTGGACCGGGAAACATTTATGTTACTACAGCTAAAAAAATTGCTTCTTCATTTGTGGGAATAGATATAATAGCTGGACCAAGTGAGGTACTGATTATTGCAGATGAAAAAGCTAATCCTGAATTTATAGTGTGGGATTTACTTGCTCAGGCTGAACACGATCCTATGAGTTTATCGGTTCTTATTACTACTTCACTTAAAATTGCCAGGGAAGTGAAAAATTTAATTCCTCAGGCATTGGAAAAAGGATTCAGAAACGAAATAGCTAAAGAAGCCCTTTTAAAAAGAGGTGGAATTATAATTGTAAAAGACTTAGAAACCGCTTTCTCTTTAGTAAATATGATAGCTCCTGAGCATCTGGAAATTATGATTAAAGAGCCGATGGATTATTTGCCCCTTGTTAGAAATGCTGGGGCTATTTTTTTAGGTTCTTTTACTCCAGAGGCAATGGGAGATTATATAGCAGGTCCCAACCATGTTTTGCCGACAATGGGTTTTGCAAGATTTTCTTCTTCCCTTTCTGCAGAAAAATTTATAAAAAAGATAAATTTCCTTAAGTATTCTAAAGCAGCTTTAAAAAGAGAAGCTAATAAAGTAATACTTCTTGCTGAAACTGAAAATTTACCTTTTCATGCTGAAGCAGTAAAGATAAGGTTAAAAAGGGGGGATTTTTAATGAAAGATTTTTGCAGTTATTTAGAATTTACAGATGAGATTATAGAAGATATAGATACAACAGTTGAAAAATTAGGCCCTTGCAAAATACCTTCGTCATTAAAACTTGAACCACAATGTTTTGTTAAAGATGAAGCAAGGATAACTTTAAGAGTCAATTATAATTATTTAAAAGAACAATTTACTCAAAATAAAGAAACCCCTTCTTTAGAACTTGCTGGACCGAGACCATATATATACTTTGATCCCTCTAAAACTAAAGTAGGAATTGTTACTTGTGGAGGGCTTTGCCCTGGTATTAATGATGTAATTCGTTCCATAGTAATGACTCTATATTATTCTTATGGAGTAAACAAAATAATTGGATTTAAGTACGGTTTACAGGGTTTTATACCTAAGTATAAACATGAAATAGTGGAATTAACACCTGATATTGTAAAAGATATTCACACTATGGGAGGGACATTTCTTGGAACTTCGCGAGGGCATCAATCTATCGAAGAGATAGTGGATACTCTTGAGAGAATGAACATTCAAATACTTTTTATGATTGGAGGAGATGGGACCTTTAGAGCTGCATATAAAATAAAAGAGGAAATAACAAAGAGAAATCTAAAAATTGCTGTGGTTGCAATTCCTAAAACTATAGATAATGACATCTGGCTTGTTTCAAAAACTTTCGGTTTTGATACAGCTGTTGAACTTGCTTGTTATGCCATAAGATGCGCCCACACAGAAGCTATTGCAGTTCCTAATGGAATAGGTTTAGTAAAACTTATGGGTAGATACTCAGGATTTATTGCTGCTGCTGCAACTCTTGCTACAAAAGAAATAAATTTCTGTTTAATTCCGGAAATGGATTTTGATATATATGGAGAAAAGGGACTGCTTGCAGAATTAGAAAAAAGACTACAAAAAAGAAAACATGCAGTAATTGTAGTTGCAGAAGGTGCAGGACAAAAATACGTGCAAAAAGATCTTCCAGAATACGATGCATCAGGAAACATTAAATTAGGTGATATAGGTAAATTTTTAAAAGAAGAAATTGAAAAATATTTTAAAGAAAAAAATATAAATGTAGTAATAAGATATATTGATCCAAGTTATATTATAAGAAGTGTTCCTGCTAATGTTGAAGATAGAATTTATTGCGGATTTTTAGGACAATATGCAGTTCATGCTGCCATGGCTGGAAAAACAGGAATAATGGTAAGTTACCTTAATGATCAATATGTACATGTTCCTATAAAAGAAGCTATAAAAAGGAGAAAGCAAATAAATCTACATAGTAGATTTTGGCTCTCTGTGCTGGAATCTACGGGTCAAAGCTCTTTAAAAAATGATTAATCTTTGTAAATAGATGGTTAGATGGTAAAAAAAGGGAGAATAAAGTATTTATGAAAATCGGAAAAAATTTTTTCTTTTTTTTATTGGGACTAATTTTTATTTTAAGTTATACAAATTTTTCTTTTTCTTTAATTTCTCCTGAAATCTATGAAGAAATCAAAAAGGATTTTACTCCACTTTCTGCACTAATTATCGGTATAGAGGATGGCAAAATAATTATAGACAAAGGTAGGGCTCAAGGGGTTAAACCTAAGGACATTTTTACTGTTTATAAAAGAGGAAAAAAAATTGTCCATCCAGAGACTGGAAAAACCTTAGGTTTTTTAAAAGAGGTAATAGGAAAAATTGAAATAACAGATGTTGAAGAAAACTTTGCTACAGGAAGAGTTATTTTTCAGAAAGAGAATTTTCCTGTACCTACTCCAGTAAAAAGATTTACAGATTTAAAAATCTTTATAATTCCTGAAACGCAAGCTCCTGATGAAAATCTCCTCTTGATACTTAAAAACAATTTACCTGAATCCACAGTGGTTTTCGAACCTAATATAAAGTTTAAAGATCTAACTCCTCAGTATGTGGTTTCCCAGCAGTATGATTTGGTTTTTGTTTTGGAGGAAAATACAATAAAGGTTTTTGACTATAAATTAGACTTAATAAGATATTATGGAAGTTTGAGCTATAAAAAATATATTCCACCTTCAACAGCCACAACCACGGTTTACAAACCTTTAGAAACAGGAATCTTTTCCGTCAATCCTCCTAATATTTTAGGCAAAATGAAAGGAGATGTTATTCAGGCAGAATTTACAGATATAGATAATGATGGTGTTCCTGAAATGATTTATTTTAATTCACAAGGTCTTTTTATAGTAAAAATAAAAGGTGGACTTTTAGCTCACTATAATCCAAAAACTGGGAAAATAGTAAATTTTTCTACGGGGCCATCTTCTTGGATAGCTTTAAATATTTTTGACGAAAATGCAAGAGTAATGAGAAGTGAAATCTTGAGATATACTAATCAGCAGTTAATTCCTGTTATTACAGATGTAAATCTTATTTTAAATTTTGTAGATTATACTGCACGGGGAATGAGAGATACTTTAATAGGACAAGTTTTTGACCCAGAAAACTTTTTTGGAAATGAGGTATATATTTTAAAAAGGGAAAATGATCAATTAATATATGCAGCACAAGTAAAAGTTCCTCCAGATTATAAAAACATTGGAAGTGCTTTTGTGGATTTAGATGGAGACGGTAATCCAGAAATCCTTAACTATCTCTCAGATGGAAGACTGGCAATCTATAAAGATTCTAAAGAAGTCTGGATATCTCCCTACCCCATTGCTCAACATTTTTACGAAGTAAAACTTACTAAAGGAAAAAAAGGACAGGAAGTGGTTAAAAATATTGTTTATCCTCTTATAAAACCGATTCCAGCTGATATAAATAAAGACGGAAAATTAGAGGTCCTTTTTGTTTCCTCTGAATTTCCTTTAAAAAAAGTTAAAGAGGATTTAAAATATATGCCTTTAAATAGTGCTACTTCTCAAATATTTGTTCTGGGTTTTGAAGGAACTTACTATTTTAAGAATTTATGGTCTTCTCAAACAGGATTTCTTACAGGGTTAGGGGTATTTGAAAACAAAATTTATTATGTTCTGGTAAAAGGCAATTATCCTGGAGATACAGAAAGCGAGCTTTATTTCAGTATATTTTAAAATTAAGGTTTCTCCACAGTAACTACTGTGTGAACATTTCCTCTGGGATGAAAATCTGCTACTACTTTAAGTTTTTTAGGTTTAAGGAGATCCCACAGAGCATCAAAAATTTCATTGGTTGCTGCCTCATGAGAAATGTATCTGTTTCTAAATTTATTTAACCATAATTTCAAAGACTTAAGCTCTACAATTTTATCTTTGGGAACATAAGAAATTTTTATTACTGCAAAATCTGGATATCCAGATCTAGGGCAAAGGCAAGTAAATTCCGGGAAAGTAATTTCTATCAGATAATCCCTATCAGGATAAGGATTATCCCACGCTTCAAGTTGAGCCTCCTCTATAGCAATTTCTCCATACTTCTTTTTACTCATACTTAATTATTTTACCGGTTTTTATTTTACTTTACAAATTCCCTATCCATTGTTTTAGTCTTTCAAAAGCTAATATTCTTGGAAGATTGTGCATTTCTTTTGGACCAGGATTTTTCATATAAAAAGCATTTACAGGGTAAAGTGTACCAAATTCTTTTCTTTCTACAGCCATTTTACCTAATCTAACAAGGTCAACTATAAGCCCGGCTAAAGCAGGACTATCATTAATTCTTCCATTTATAACAAGTTCATCTATTGCTTCGTTGAAACTTATATACTCAATATGCATAGAAATAAACTTTTTATCACCTAAGGGTTCAAGAAAACCAGTGGGTTTTATAAAATGAGGGGTTTCATATCTTAAAATATCTTTTACAATACTTGATTTGGTGAATTCTTTGCTTTTGTTTCTTTCTTCATCTGTTAAAGCAAGAAAGTCTATATTTCCTCCTATATTAAATTGAGCTATGCTTTTTACATACCTATTTCTTTGAGCAAGATGAGATAAAATATCAGCTGTTAGAGGAGTAGCTCCTGTAGCTCCATCATCTCCGAATATTACTAAATTGTTTTCTTTAGCTAATTCAACAAAAGCCGGATCATTTGCAATGAGAGTGGGTATAGCATTTACAAAGGTTGCACCTCCTACCTCCTTAGCATAAAGAGCTGCAGCATAGGCATATACTTGGGTAGCAGTTATTTCCTCTTTTTTGTCCTTTTCTATAGTCTCAATTAGCTTTTCTTTACTTCCAAAAGGAATAAAAGATTCTGTAGTGCAAACATTTACTATTACATCAGGCTCAAGGGATTTCCATTCTTCAACCAATCTTTCTACAGCTTCATTAAGAGAAAGACCATCTTCTAATCCTTCAGCTTCTATAGGAAGATTTCTTAAACTTTTTAAATGAACTCCTTTTTTGATTTTTATATCCTTTAATGTTTCTGGAATTTTTCCTGACCAATAATTTTGTGCTACTTCAAAGATAGACTTTTCAATTTTACTTTTATCCACATCATAACTACCCACTATTTTAATTTCTACAAATTTTATAGGCAATTCATTTTTAAGAGGAATTCCATAAGGTTCGATTTCTCCATTTTTTATTCTTTCAAGACCGATTGCGAAGATGCTTGCTACATATCCCTGTCCCAAAATAACTACTTTAACCATAGACATTTTCACCTCCTTTCTTGGAAAAGTTTTTTCTCCAAACTAATAGTAAAGTTAATAATACCCTAAGGTTTGTTAAAACCGCAATAAAAGTAAATAATTCTAAAATTTTATTTATAAAGCAAAAAATCATAATTATAAATATTCTTTCATCTCTTTTTCCCGGCAGATATTTCATTTGTGGAATTACCTGATAAATATCTTCAAAAAAAGATGCTTTATATCTTTCAGTTGAATAACTTACCATTACCGATCCAAACATAGCAAAAGCTATAATTATCCAAGAAGTAGAAACTGGATTAATTACACAGGCTAAAGCAAGGAGAAATAAAAAATCTATAAATCTATCCAACAAAGAATCTATATAACCTCCCAGTTTACTTGTTTGCATAGAAGCCCTTGCTATTTCTCCATCTACTCCATCAATAATAGAACTTATCTGATATAATACACATGCAAAAGGAATACTTATCCATACTGTAATTACAGAAAAAATGCCTATTAAAAAGTTTAAGAAAGTAATCTGATTTGGTGTTAAATAGTCTACAAGGTATTCACTGAGTTTTGTAGAAATTTTTCTGTTAATTAATTTAGAAACCCAGCCATCTCCTTTTCCTTTTATAGAATGTTTAATCAAGTATTTTTTAGCCAGTTTAACATCTTCCGGGGTATCTATGTCTAACCAGAAATAACCACTCACTTCAGATACTTTTATTTTAGCTTCTTTCACTATTTCACTGAGTTCTACAACTTCTTTTTCTTTTACCAATCTTTCTGCAGTTTTAAAAATTTCAGGATTCAGAATAAAAAATCCTGTATCAAATCCATGGTATGAATTTAAATTTTTTCCGATATTTTTTACCTTTTGATTTTCAACTTCTACTTTCACAGCTTCTTCCTGGTTTATGTAAAGTCCTTTTTTATCAATAATTAAACCTTCTTTGTTAAGGGCATCTTTTATAAAGTCTTCTTCATAAAGATGGTCACTCATTAAAAGAACAAAATTTTCTGAAACAAAATCTTTAGCAAGATAAAGGGAATAACCATTACCTCTTTCTGGAAAATGATTTAAGATTAACTTGTATTTAAAATTATTTTGAGTTAAAAAGTCTTCATAAGCCTGTTTGAACTTAGGATTGGTTATTATTATGAAT
>JAGGXL010000094.1 GCA_021163085.1 Thermodesulfobacterium sp.
CATCAGGCAAATCTTCAGCTGTAGCAGAAGATCTCACTGCTACATCTACACCTTTAAAATACATCTTCTCCAATCTTCTGTAAGCTTTTCTTATCTCCTCAGCTAAATCCTCCGGCATTTTAGCTCTCAAAATTAAATTTCTAATTTTTTTCCCTCTCACCTGCAAATCTGTTACATTGTGAGTATCAAGTCCTTTAAGAATTTTTTTTATTTTCTTGTCAAGTTTATTTTCTTTTATAAAATATTTATAAGCCTCTGCAGTAACAGCAAACCCGTAAGGAACTTTTACTCCTTTTTCAGTAAGTTTGGAATACATTTCCCCTAAGGAGGCATTTTTACCTCCAACAATGGGGACATCTTTATAAGTTATCTCGTCAAACCATAATATAAATGGTTTATGAGGATTCATTGAAGTTACCTCCTTTGTAAGACTTTTACTTAAAAGGATAATAGCAAAGTTTATCCTTGTTGTCAAGCAAATGTGAACTAAAATTGACTTTGGGCTTAACATGTGCTATTTTTAAGATATGTTACAAAAGATAGTCTGCACAAATAAAAAGGCTCACTATCTTTATAACATAGAAGAAACTTACGAAGCAGGAATTCAACTTCTCGGATGTGAAGTAAAATCCCTGAGGCAAGGAAGAGCAAACTTAAATGATAGTTTTGCCAGGGTTGTTAATGGTGAAGTCTTCCTTTATAATTTGCATATAAGTCCCTATCCTCACAGCAGAGAAGCAACAAATATAGATCCTACAAGAACAAGAAAACTTCTTCTTAAAAAGTCAGAAATAAAAAAATTAACAGGAAAAGTTCAGGAAAAGGGCTACACCCTTATTCCTTTAAAAATTTATTTCAATGAAAGAGGATTGGCTAAAGTTGAACTCGCTCTGGCAAAAGGTAAAAAGATTTATGATAGACGAGAAGAGATAAAAAGAAGAGACTTAGAAAGAGAAATGAAAAGAAAATTTAAAATTAAATGAAACCTCTTTATCTTTCTATAAAAGGCTTTGGACCTTATCTTCAAGCTGAAATCAAAGAAGAAGATTTTAAATTCTTAGTAGAGAATAAACTTTTTTTAATTTCAGGAGAAATAGGAGCAGGGAAAACCACACTTTTTGACGCAATTGTCTATGCTCTATATGGAGAAAGCACTGTAGAAGGACGCAATCCAGCAGATTTAATCTCCCACTTCATTAAAAATAAGCCAAATATTATTCCTGAAATCAATTTTAAGTTTTACTTAGATGGAAAAACTTATCAGATCATAAGAAGACCCCCTTTGGGAAGAAGGGCTGAGAGTGTATCACTATGGATTGAAAACAGGCTTTTTTCATCAAAAAAAATAGAAATAAAAAGTAAAGTAAAAGAACTTATAGGACTTGATGCCAAACAGTTTAAAAAGGTCTTTCTCATCCCTCAGGGAGAATACAGAAAAATATTACTCGCTAAAAAAGAAGAAAGAGAAGCCCTACTTGAAACCATTTTTGAAACTTCTCTCTTTTCTCACTTAGAAAATTTTCTCAAAAGTAAAATAAAAGAGCTGAAAGAGCTCTATCAATCTTTAAGTAAAAGGGAGGAGGATCTCAAAAACATTGCTCAAATATCGGATCTGGAAGAATTAAAAAATAAAATTAAAGAGCTTAAAAACAAACAAAAAAGTCTGGCGGAAAAGTTAAAATTATTCTTTAATAAAAAAGATAGAATTGAAAAAGAAATAAAAGAACTGGAAGATATCTCTCAAATTTATAAAGAAATAAAAGATCTTTTAGAAAAACTTAAAAATCTTAAAAGTAAAGACGAGAAAATTCAAGCTAAAAAGAAATTTCTTAAAAAGTTAAAATTATTAAAAGAACATCAAATTTTTTATGAAAATTTTGAAAAACTCAAAAAAGAATTAAAAGATAATCACTATAAAATGAGAAAGCTATCAAACACTCTTTCTAAAATTAAAAACGATTTAAAAATTTTAGAAGAAGAAACAAAAAATCTTTTACGGTATGAAAAAAATATAGAAGAAAAAAAGCAAGAATTGAAAAGTTTAAAAAATTTAGAAAATCGCTTTATAGAAAGAGTGAAGCTGCAAAAAAGATTAAAAGAAATCACTTATCTCCTTCAAAAAGAATCTGAAGAATTTAAAAATCTGCAGGACAGAATAAAGCTTGTAAAAGAGGAAACAGAAAAAAGTTTCGAAAAAAAGGATAAATTTAATAAAGCTCTTATTCTGATAAAAGAAAAAGAGAAAATTGTTGAGTTATTAAAAAACTTCGAAGAATATGAAAAATTGATACCAGATTTGAAAAAAAGCGAGAGGAAAATTAAGGAGCTTATAGAAAATTGTGAAAAGCTTGAAAAAGCTAAAGAAGATTTAGAAATAAAGAACCGTGCTCAATATTTAGCCAAATTTTTAAAAGCTGGGGAGCCCTGCCCTGTTTGTGGTTCTACCTCCCATCCCAATCCAATTAAAGAAGAAAATTTTTTAAAAAATCTAAAATCAGTAGAAAAAGAACTCTCTGAAAAAAAAGAACTCTTGGAAAAAGAAAAGGAAAGGTTTTATACCTTAAAAACCAAAATAAAAAAAATTTCAGAAATTTTGCAAAATCAGGATAAAAGCGAGCTCTATAAAAAGTATAAAAAAATTGAAGAAGAATTAATTCAGCTTCCCAAAGATTATTTTTCAAATCTCTCAGAAGATAAAGTAAAGGATTTAAACACCTCTTTAGAAAATAAAATAAAAGACTTAAAAACTCAGCTGAACTTTCTTGAAAAAAAAGAGTTAAAACTCAAAGAAGATATAGAGAAGTTGAAAAATGAGGAAATATCAATAAGGGAACGTGTTAAGGTTTTTCAAGAACTTTTTGTTAACTTCTCTTCTTTTGAAGATCTTGAGTTTAAAATAGAAGCTTTACAAAAGGAAATTGAAGTCTGGGAAAATAGGAAAAAAACCCTGGAAAATAAGTTTCTTTCTTTAAGAGAAAAAAAGATAAAGATTGAATCAGAATTAATA
>JAGGXL010000137.1 GCA_021163085.1 Thermodesulfobacterium sp.
ATATTCCCATAGATCTAAATCTAAGGGTTTATCTAAAACAACAGCCTGTTTTTCCAGGATATTCTTTAAGTCCGCAATTCTATCTCTTAAAAAAGCAGCCCTTTCAAATTCTAAATTTTCAGCCAATTTGTGCATTTCTTCTTCAAGTTTTTTTATAAGAATATTTCCTTTTCCCTGAAAAAACTCTATTACACCGTCTACCATTTTTTTGTACTCTTCTTCAGGAATATCATATACACAGGGAGCAAGGCATTTTTTAATCTGATAGTAAATACAGGGGGTTTTTCTTCTTCTCATTTCAGCAAGACTGCATTTTCTTAAAGGGAAGGTTTTAGAAAGAAGTTTTAAAATTTCTCTCAATCCCCTGGCAGAAGTGAATGGGCCAAAATAAAGAGCCTGATCACCTTTTTTTCTCCTTCTTACAATCTGTAAGGAAGGATATTTTTCTTTAATCGGAATTCTCAAAAGAGGATAGTTTTTATCATCTTTTAAGAGAACATTGTATTTGGGACGATATCTCTTTATCAGGTTTGCTTCTAAAAGAAGCGCTTCTTTTTCGTTTTTGGTTAAAAAATATTCAATCTTTTCTGCAGAGATTAAAAGATTATTAATTTTGGGAGAAAGAAAAGAGTTTTTGGCATAATAGGAAAGTCTGTTTCTTAAGTCTTTAGCTTTTCCTATATAAAGGACTTCTCCTCTTTCATTTTTGAATAAATAAACCCCTGGAGACTTGGGGATTTCTTCAAGATTAATTTTTACCACTTAAGTTATAGCTCCACCCCCTTCTCAGTATATTTAGCTACTAAATCTCCTACTTCGGTTGTGGAGTAGCCCATTTTACCAGCAGAAAGACTTTTAAGATGATCTCTGCACACTTTAATTACGGCTTTTTCTATACTTTCAGCTGCTTCTTCTTCTCCAAGCCACTCAAGCATCATCATACCTGCACATATAGCTGCAAGGGGATTGATTACATTTTTTCCTGTATATTTAGGAGCAGAACCTCCAATTGGTTCAAACATAGAAACACCATTTGGATTAATGTTTCCACCTGCTGCAATTCCCATACCTCCCTGAATCATAGCACCAAGATCTGTAATAATATCTCCGAACATATTATCAGTAACTATTACATCAAACCACTCAGGATTCTTTACAAACCACATACACGTTGCGTCAACATGGGCATAATCTTTTTCTATATCAGGATATTCTTCTCCAACTTCTTGAAAAGTTCTATACCATAGATCCCAAGCATAGGTTAAAACATTTGTTTTACCAACAAGGGTTAATTTTTTCTTTTTGTTCCTTTTTTTGCAATATTCAAAGGCAAAGCGAATACATCTTTCTACACCATAGCGAGTGTTGATAGATTCTTGAATAGCTACTTCATAAGGAGTACCCTTTCTTAAAAAACCACCTCCACCAGCATAAAGACCTTCTGTATTTTCTCTTACTACTACGAAATCTATATCTTCGGGTCCTTTATCCTTTATAGGGGTCCACACTCCTGGATAAAGTTTAATGGGTCTTAAATTTATGTATTGATCAAGTTCAAAGCGAATTCTTAAAAGTATTTCTTTTTCAAGAATACCGGGTTTAACATCAGGATGTCCTATTGCTCCAAGATAAATAGCATCATGTTTTTTAAGTTCTTCAATTCCACCCTCTGGAATAGTTTCTCCTGTTTTTAAATATCTCTCTCCTCCCCAATCAAAATAAATAAAATTTAATTTTATATTAAATCTTCTACTTGCAGCTTCTAAAACTTTTACACCTTCTCTTATTACCTCCGGACCTGTTCCATCACCGGGAATAACAGCTATTTTGTAAACTTTTTCCATTTATATCCCCCCTCCATCCAATAAAATTTTTTATAGTATAACTCATTCTGAAACTTTACCAAGTCCGCGAACAGCATTACTAACATAAAATACCTTAAACCTTCCTTTGTTCTTTTTTGAGATCAAAAAATGTTTTAAAACTTTGTTTAGAATTTACAAACTTAAGAGAAGGGGTTACGAAATTTTTATCTAACTGACTTCAGTCATAGGTAGTTTACCTGCTTTAGCCCAGACAAAAAATCATTCAGAAACGTAATCTCTGGAATAGGAGAAAAATAAACAAATAATAAGTAGCATAAAGGAAAAAAATATGAAAGAAGGAAAAGTAAAAAATTTTTTTATGGTTCCAGAAATAGGTAAATAGGGAATGATTATGTAAATACAGGTAATGAAAAATTCTGAAACAGAAAACATTTTTAAAAAATCAGCCAGTTTCATTCTAAAGTTCCACTTCCTTGCCATCTCCTCTTTAGCAATTTTGAGATTTTCTACCATTTTTTTACAGGTATTTATTTCAGAAATTAAATCAGAAAGAACACCAGTGGGATCTTTTCTATTAACTTTAAGTTCGATCTTTTGTAAAAGACTTGAGAGATTTTTCAATTTTTTTCCAAACTCTAAATCTTCGATTTTATAAGGATAACGTTTCCAGAAACGACTCAAGCGTATACTTATGCTTCTGACATTTTCAAAATCATTTTTGATTTTTTGTATCAGCTTGTAAATATGCCCTTGAAACTCCAGGTCCAGTTCTAACGCCCTCTGATAGGCACTTTCAATAAGTCCAATTCCACCCTTATGAACATTTTCCCTTATTTTAGATAACCTTTCTTCGTATTTTCTTTTTTCTGTATCAGATAGGAAGTTTTTTATTTTATGATAACGGTCTTCGGTTTCTTTTAATCTTTGAGAGGCTATTTCTTTTTTTTCTGCAATTTTATCATATAAAAGGTCTTCCAACTCCTTCTGGTCTTTAATAAAAATTGGTTCGAGGTAACTCCAATATAAAAAATAAGGGTGATTAAAATATTCAAATATTTCTGAGAGCGAGGATTCTCTTTTGTATTTGAGGAGATTATAATAATAAAAAGCAGGCAAACAGGTGAAATCTTCTTCTAACGCATTTTTATAAAAATCCTCTGCTATATTATCTTCTCCTGTATATTCGTAGAAATATCCTTTTAAAAAGAGTAAATAACTTTTTAGAAAAGGTGTAGTTTTTGTTGAAAGCGCTTTTTCTACATAATAAAGAGCTTCTCTGGGATTGTCTTGCAGAATACTTATTAAAGCAAGACCAATATTTGCTCTAAAATCATCTTCTACTTCTAAAAACTCTCTTTTTGCATTTTCAAGATTTCTTTTTATAAGATATTCTAATCCCAAACCAAGATTTCCACCTCTAACAGGAGATTCCATGTCAAGCTTAAAGTACCCCCAGGTTTCTATGTTTTCGTATCTATAAAAAAGTATTTTTAAAAATTCCGGTAAAAGGTAAAAATTTCGAACATAAAAATACTTGAACTTATCGTATGAAAGTTCATCTTTATTGATTCCCTCCCATAATAGCCGGGATAAATTTTCAAAACGAAAATTTAATGCAGATTGAAAGGTTTTTCTTGGTTCTGGATCCAAAAGAGAAGGACAATTAAAAGAATCATGCCATGGTGTTTTGCAGAAGAAACAAAGTTTCTTAGTCCCATACCAGAATACATCTTTATAAAAAAATTCAATCTTTGGGTCAACTGTAGAAGGTAAAATAAGTTCCCAGAAGTCTTTCCATGGTTCTATTTTATAATAAGTATTACTCTTTTTTAAAATTGAATTTATTTCATATTTTAGAGCTTTTTCTAAATAAATTTTTCCAGCTCTTAAAATTACATCAGGAAGCTTTTCTGTTGGAGTATTCATTAGAAAAAAAGAAAAAGGAACAGGTGCAGATTTTAGAAAAGAAGAAAATTCATTTTTAAACTTATCTAAGATTTTATTTAAGTAGAGAAAATTTTCTGAGTTTATTTCGCAAATATCTTTATCTACCCAGGAGAACCTTTTTGATAATAAATC
>JAGGXL010000145.1 GCA_021163085.1 Thermodesulfobacterium sp.
ATATAAACATTTTTTTCTAAAATCTGTAATATTTCCATAAGTTATTTAATAAAATTTGGTATATTTAAAATTAGGTTTTCTGTAAATGAAACCAGTTTTTTTAATGCCCATGGTAAAGTTAAAATAAACACTAACATCATGGCCACTATTTTAGGAACAAAGGTAAGGGTCATTTCCTGAATCTGTGTTACTGCCTGAAATATACTTATAATCAAACCAACTATTAAAGCTGTAATAAGAAGAGGCCCAGAAATAAGGATACAGAGCTTAATTGCTTCTTTGGCTAAGGTTAAAATTGTAGTATCAGTCATTTAAATTCCTCCTTTAATAAAAACTTTTTACCAGAGAGACAACCAGCAAATTCCATCCATCAACAAGGACAAAAAGAAGAAGTTTTATAGGAAGGGATATCATCATAGGCGGTAACATCAAAATTCCCATAGATATAAGAATACTTGACACAATTACATCTATAACCAAAAAGGGTATGTAAAGCAAAAAACCTATCTGAAAGGCTGTTTTAAGCTCACTTATCATGAATGCTGGAATAAGAGTAAAAATAGAAACATCCTCAGGTGTTCTTGGGCGTTCTTCTTTTCTTAATTTTATAAAAAGTGCCAGATCTTTTTCTCTGGTATTTTTAAACATAAATTCTTTAAAGGGTTTTACAGTCCTTTCAAACATCTCTTTCTCATCTATCTGTTTATTAAAGTAAGGCACCAAAGCTTCTTCATATACTGATTGAAATGTTGGTGCCATAATAAACATAGTCAAAAATAATGCCAAAGAAATTAAAACCTGATTAGGAGGTGTTTGCTGAGTTCCTATAGCGTGTCTAAGAATAGAAAAAACCACAACAAGTCTGGTAAAAGATGTGAGCATTAACAACAAAGCTGGAGCTACAGAAAGAACAGTAAGAAGTATTAAAATTTGTAAAATAGTAGAAAATTGCTCTGGAGATTGGGCATTTTCTAAACCTATTTTTATTACAGGAAAGGTCACCGCGTATAAGCTAAGCATCATCTTTAATTTCCCCTAAATAGGTAAAACCTTTTTCAGAGTAACCTAACAATATTTTTTTATTTTTTACTTCAATTAATAAGATTTGAGCTTTATAATTGATAGGCTTTATTTCAAGAACTTTTATATATTCAGACGTAAATTTTTTGACATTCAATTTTTTATATAAATGAGCCCCTAAAGGTAATGCACTTAATATTAGTAAAAATATTCCAAAATTTTGTAAATAATTAATCCACTCCATACCCTTAAGACCCCAATTTTTTAACTCTTTCTTGAGCACTAATAATTTCTGTAATTCTTACTCCAAACTTATCATTAACTACCACCACTTCCCCTTTTGCCATAAGCCTTCCATTTACATAAATTTCTACTGGCTCTCCAGCAAATTTTTCAAGTTCAATTATAGAGCCCTGATTAAGCTTTAAAAGGTCCCTAATAAGCATTTTGGTCCTTCCAATTTCAGCAGAAATCTCCAGAGGAATATCAAGAATAAATTCCAGTTCTGGATATATCTTAGATTTTTGATCTGGAGAAAGCTCATCTAACTTCGCTGGCTGAGAAGAGGGAGTTTCTTTTCTAAGTTCATCTGAAACTTCTTTTGCCTTACTTTCTTCTTTAGCTTCCTTAAGAGCTTCTTCCCACATACTCATTAAATCATCAGGGCTCATCTCTTCAGCAGATTCTGAAGTCTCCGCCTCTTTAGAGCTCTCAACCTTTTCTTCGTTTTTTTTCTCTTCTTCTATTCCTTCCAAATTTTCTTTTGTTTCTTCTGGCATCAACTACCCTCCTTTTCAATATTTTCTTCCTCTTCAAGAGTTATAAATTTCTGTATCTGAACAGCCATTCGATTTTTAAACACTCCCAGTTTACCAAGTATCTTTGGAACACCCTCTATATAAACCTCTACAGGCTCCTCTACCTTCTTGTCCAACACAATTACATCTCCCTCTTCAAGATTTAATAAATCTCCCAAATTTATAACTGCTTTTCCTAAAACAGCAGAAAGGCCGACCTCACTTCCAAGAACACACTTTTCTAAAGATTTCCTCCAGGTTAAATCTACATATTCCTCAAATTGATAGGGAGAATAAAGCTTTTCTTTTACAGGTTGAAGAGTATTTAAAGAATAACAAAATAAAATCTTTCCACTGAGAGATTCAAGTTCTATGTTATAACCAGCAACAATTACCGTTTCTTCTGGCATCAAAACCCTTGCAAACTGAGGATTAACCTCCCCTCTTATATATTTTGCCTTAACAGGAACTATATTTCTCCAGGATTTCTCAAGCTCATTAAAAATGATATCAACCACTTTTTTAATAAGCTTTTGCTCAATGTTGGTAAATTCTCTCCCCTCAACCTTTATGTGTTTTCTTTCTCCTCCTAAAAATCTTTCTATAAAAAGAAAAGCCAAAGTAGCATCTATAACAAGTAAACTTTGTCCTTTCAGAGGTTCTAATTTAAAAATATGAATAGAAGTAGGAACTGGTATCCTGTTTAAAAAATCTTTAAATCTTTCCATTTGAAGAGGAAGACTGTGGATATCAACCGCTTCTCTTAAAATAGTTGAAAGATGCATTCTCAAACTTCTGATCAACTGTTCACTTATAACTTCTAAGCCAGGAATTCTTAAACGAGCTGAAATAGTATAATTTCTAAAATCAAAAGGCTTGATCTCTCCTATATCTTCCTTTTTTTCAGGTTCAGTTTCTATTTTACCGTCAGTCAACCCTGCAAGTAAAGCGTCTATTTCATCCTGACTTAAAACTTTTTCTTCCATTTTTTACTCCACGATATACTGGGTTATATAAATATTTAAAACCACCTCTTCTCCTAAGATTGAATTTATTTTGTGTAAAAGCTCATTTTTTATCAACTCCTTAGCTTCAGGCTGTAAAACCTCTTCAGGAGTTTTTGAGCTCAAAACACTAATAATTACATCTTTAATTTTAGGCTCATTGTTTTTAATTTCCTCTTCCAACTTTTTATCTCCCAGCTCAAAAGCAAGACTGATCTGTAAATATCTTTTTCCAGTGGGATCAAAAAGATTAACCACAACAGGCTCCATTGTATAAAGAAAAGTTTCCTTATGATGCCTTTTTGCCTCTTTTCCTTCTTCACCTTTTGGAGTAGTAAGAAAAAAAACCATAACACCTGCCAGAATTATTATTAACAAACCAGAAATTAATAAAAGTAAAAGTTTCTTTTTACCACCCTTTTTAGGTTTCTGATTTCCTTCCTGAACCTCTACTTTTGTTTCTTCAGCCATAAGCACCTCCTGTTTTATACTTTCTTCAAAATATATGCCTAATCATTAACCTCTCAAAATCAAGTTTCATCTGTAAATTTTTCTGTCATATTTTTGACACTATTTGTCAAAAATTTATATTCTCTATAAAGTAAAAATTGTTTTATAAGTAATCCCTGAGAATATCTTCCAAGACCTTTACTACTAATTACTCTATGACAGGGATAAATCAAAGGTAGAGGATTCTTGGAAAGGGCATTCCCCACGGCTCTAAAAGCCTTCTTATACCCTATTCTTTCAGTAAGCTCCTTATAAGTTAACACTTCTCCTATTTTCAATTTTTTAAGTTCTTTTAAAACAGTTATCTGAAAATCTGTTGCTAAAATTTTGTGAGGAACTTCAACAGAACTTTTCTTAAAATTCCAGTAATCAAGAAAGGATTGATAAAAAATTTTCACCCAATCTAAAAGCTTGGGTAAAGTTAAGTTAAAAATCTTCGCCTCTCTATCAAAACTAAATTCAAAATTCAGTCTTATCAATTCTCCTGAATCATTCCAGAACAAATGAAACTTAAAAGGAAACACACTAAAAATAGCCTCTTGAACTTTCACATAATTAATTATAATAATTAGTATGAAAAGAGTTAAGGTAGGAGATTGTATTATTGAACTTATTCAGGGAGATATAACTGAACAAGATACAGAAGCTATAGTAAATGCAGCTAATGAAAGGCTCATCCCTGGAGGAGGTGTTGATGGAGCTATACACAGAAAAGGCGGGCCTTCCATCTTAAAAGAATTAAGAAGTAAGTATACTCATTGTCCTACAGGTAAGGCTGTTATAACAGGTGCAGGAAATCTCAAAGTCAAATATGTAATTCATGCAGTTGGTCCTATTTATAAAAATGGAAAAAGTGGAGAACCAGAATTACTAGAAAGTGTCTATAAAAATTCACTTTTAAAAGCCTTAGAGTTTAATATAAATTCTATATCCTTTCCGGCTCTAAGCACTGGTGCATACGGATATCCAATAGAAGATGCTGCTAAAGTGGCTCTAAAAACTGTTATAGAGTTTTTAAAAAGTTATCAAAAACCGAAACTTGTCCGTTTTGTTCTCTGGGGAGAACAAAGTTACAAAACTTTTGAAAAAGTTTTAAATACTCTTGTTTAATCTAAGCTCTTTGTACCCTTCCTTGGCAAAGGAATGTATTCTACTGATGGAGTACTTCTTACAGGTTGAGGAAAAAGCTTCATAAGCTGATATATTTCTACTGGCATATCTTTGCTTACAGGTAATCCAAGTTTTTTTGCCTCTTCATAAGTAATGGGATAATCATGAGTAAAATAACCTTGAGATAAAATCTCAGAAATTTTATCTATTTTTTCTTGTGGATACTTATCATTTAAAATTAATTTTAAATTTTCTTTCATTTGTTTTAAAGCCATTTCAGCAATATCTGCCAGAATTAAAGTTTTATCCTCTACATTTTCTATAGGTTTTTTCTTAACTGCTCTCAAAAGAGAAGCAGCTGGGTATTCCCCTATTTGAGGATCAACCGGCCCAAGAACTGCATGTTCATCCATAACAATCTCATCACAGGCAAGAGCAATAAGAGTTCCTCCACTCATAGCATAGTGAGGAATAAAAGCTGTAACCTTAGCTGGATGCTTCTTAATTGCAAGAGCTATTTGAAGGGCTGCAAGAACAAGCCCTCCTGGTGTATGAAGAATTATATCTATGGGAACATCTTTATCGGTTAAACGAATTGCCCTTATTACTTCCTCTGAATCGTTAATATCAATGAATCTCATAATGGGAAATCCTAATAAACTCATGGTTTCCTGACGATGAACAAGCAATATAACCCTTGAGCCTCTTTTTTTCTCAATAGCTTCTATAGCCTTCTGGCGAGCAATTTCCAAAAATTTTTGTCTTAAGAAAGGTTGCATCGCTATAGCAATAAATATAAGCCAGAAAAGCTCACTAAATCCCATAATGTTTTACCTCTTTATAATTTATTTTTATCTACCACTTCCGCAG
>JAGGXL010000157.1 GCA_021163085.1 Thermodesulfobacterium sp.
AAAAAAAATCAAGGAAAAGGACTTCAAAAATTGGAAATTTTATTAGAAAACATAGGCAGAAATAAAATTGTTTTTACTGAACTTTCAATAACACCCAATAAAGCAGAAATGAATGGTATAAGTTCTGATTTAAAAAATATAGCCAATTATTTAAAAAATCTGGAAAATCAGAAAGATATAATAAAAGAAATCTCATTAAGAAAAACAGAAAAAAGGGAGGCATATATAGAATTTAAAGCAGGAGTATTGTTTTAAAATATGAAAGCTTTATTAGAAAAACTTCAAACTTGGGAAGAAACTGCTACTAAAAGAGAAAAGTTTTTAATTGTTTTTATTTTTATATTGGTGCCTCTTTTTTTATTTTATCAATTTTACTATGTTCAGGCTAAAGAAAAAATAAACATTTTAAGAGAAGATGTTAAAAAATTGGACTTAGAGATTAAAAAATATGAAAACTTAGTAAAGAAAATAAAAGTTTTAAAAGTTCAGATGAAACAGAGAAGAGAATTTTTAAACAGAGTAAAAAATATTCTTCCTTCTGGAAAAGAAATTCCCGATATTCTTAGACAAATTTCTGACCTTGCTAAGGAAAATAATTTGGAGATAATCACTTTTGAACCAGGTGGAGAAAAACCTCAAGATTACTATAATATAATTCCTCTTAAAATGAAAATTAAAGGCAGATTTAGGAACATTGTTAGTTTTTTAAATTCTATAGAAAGTCTTCCAAGATTGGTGGTGTTAAATGACATCAAATTCCAGGTTATAAATAATCAGCTAAGCGCTATAACTACCTTTTATACCTTTAAATATACGGGAGTTCCTTTGAAAAAGAAAAAAACTAAAAAAGGAAGAAAAAGATAAATGAAGCATATTACAATAATAGTTTTATTAATATTATTAGGAGTCAGTGGTTGTTCACATAAAGAAGAAAATAAAAATAAAATAACAACTAAAGGTTTTACTAAAAAAGTCAAAAAAGAAGATATAGAACTTAAAAAATGGATAAAAATATTAGAAGAAAAATCTTATAAAATTAATATACAAAAACTTAAAAATCCATTTGTATCTCCTCAAATTTTAGAATCAATAATAGCAAGAAAAGGAAAAATACCTTTAGAATTAGTAGGTATTTTAGAAAAACACAGCGAAAGAATTGCCTTGCTCCAGGATAATACCAGAAAAGGTTATATAGTCAAAACTGGCAACAGGATAGGTAATATTACGATATTGGAAATAGGTATAGATTATGTATTAATTGAAGAAGAGGAAATAAATATTTATGGAGAAAAAGAAAAGAATAAAAGAATTTTATATCTTAAGAAGGAGTAACCCATGAGGAAAATAAAAACAAGATTCTTAATAGTTGGTTTGTTATTTCTTTTATTCTTATTCAAATTTAATTGCTTTGCTGCAGAAAAAATTTATTTAGAGAATGTAATATTCTTACAAGATCCTGAAAACAGATTAATTTTTGAGTTTAATAACAAACCAAAGTACGAAGTATCTAAAGACGAAAACAAACTAAAACTAACTTTCTATAATGTAGTTCCTAAAAGTTCTTCTTGGATGAGGAACTTACCTAAGGAGGTGTTTAGAGAAATTAATGTTTCTTATGAAAAAGACAAGCTATATTTAGAATTTAGTTTAACTAAACCTTTTTATTTTCAATTATCTCCTTTTGCTAACAAGATAATAGTAAATCTTCTATGGGAAAAGCCTGAAAAGCCAGTAAAAGTAGTTATAAAAAAAGATAAAATAGACTACTTAGAGAAAAAACCTTTATCCGAAATACAATCTTCATTGCCTGAAGGGACAAAATTCCCTGAATATGAAGTATATCTGGGGGATCACCGAATGAAAATGCCTTTAATCTCCAAAAATTATAAAGGTATCCCTGTTACCGTAGATTTTCAGGAAGCAGATATTCATGCAGTTTTGAGATTTTTAGCTGAGGTTGGAGGAATTAATATAATTGCAAGTGAACAGGTACAAGGACTTGTTACATTGAAAGCAAAGCAAGTCCCTTGGGATTTATTGCTGGATGTTGTTCTTGCAAATAAAGGCCTTGCTAAGATTACTATAGCCAATGTAATAAGAGTTGGAACTTTAGAGGAAATTAAAAAAGAAGCAGAGCTTTATAGAGATTACATGGTGGCTCTTGGTGAAAGCACAGAAGGAATAAGAAGAGAAATAGAAAATCAAAGGGATATATTAAGGGCTATACAAGAAACTGAAGAGATGACCAATCGGCTTATAACTAAAACTTTCGAACTTAAATACATTAGAGCAAGCAAAGTGGTAGATTTAATGAAAAACCAGAGGATTTCAGAAAAACTTGCCGAAATTTTAAAAGATCCTAATAAGATTACTTTTGATCCTTTGACAAATATACTTATTGTAAAAGCTACACCAAAAGTACTTGAAGAAATAGAAAGGATTATAAAAAAGATAGATAAACCAAGGCCTCAGTTTTTAATAGAGGCAAGAATTGTAGAAATAAGTGACACTTATATACATGAGCTTGGAGTAAAATGGGGAGGAGCCACTTGGAGAGCAACAGAGCATAGTATATGGGGGATATCTCCCAATCCATCTTCAACTACAGGAGACATTGGTTTTACCTATCCAGGGGGAGGCTTTACTTCTTCCAATGCAACCATTTCACTTCCAACACCTACTATTGTTGATTTAGGTGCTACCGCTACTCAGAATACCAATCCAAGTACTTTAGGAATAGTTTTGGGTTATTTTGGTAAAAATGCTGCTTTATTAGATTTTCAACTTTCTGCTCTTGAAGAAAAAGGAGTTGGAAGAATTCTATCTAAACCAAAAATACTTACCTTAGATAGAGAAACAGCTACTATTCAACAGGGTTATAGAATTCCTTATTTAAGTTATGCTGCTGAGATTACTCAAGCAACGGTAAATTTTGTAGATGCAGGATTAAAATTTGAAGTTACACCTTCTTTAACCCCTGAGGGAAAAATTCTTTTAGATATAATGATAGAAAGATCTTATCCAGACTGGTCTCATACTGTAGCAGGACAACCAACTATAATAACTAATAATATACAAACTTCAGCGCTTGTTGAAAACGGAGAAACTCTTGTTATAGGAGGGATCAAAATTACCGATATTACAGAAAGCTTGGGCAAGGTACCAGGCTTGGGGAATATTCCAGGAATTGGAGAAGCTTTCAAAAGAAAAGGCAAAAATCTTACAAATTCAGAACTTATGATTTTTATCACTCCTAAAATAGCATATATTCCTATTGCTGGACTTGATTATTAATTTCAAGCTTATTATATCTTTTTAGAGTTTTTTCAATGAAAATTTCAGAAGTTATTGTTATTGGTGGTGGGCTTGCAGGCTCTGAAGCTTCCTGGCAGATTGCTCAAAGAGGGATAAAGGTAAAACTTTATGAAATGCGTCCCTCTAAAATGACCCCTGCTCATAAAACAGATAAATTAGCAGAACTGGTTTGTTCCAATTCTCTTCGGTCAAAAGAATTTTCTAAAGCAGTGGGGTTACTAAAAAAAGAGTTGAAAATACTTGGGTCTTTAATAATGGAAGCAGCTATAAATTGCGAAATAGAAGGAGGAAATGCTCTTGTAGTTGATAGAGAGTGTTTTGCTAATTATATTACTCAAAAAATTTTACAACATCCTTTAATTGAAATCAGAAGAGAAGAAATTGCTGAAATTCCTGAAAATAAAATTACAATCATAGCAACTGGCCCTCTTACTTCAGAAAACTTGTCAGAAACTCTTGCAGAGCTTATGGAAGTGCCTTATTTACACTTTTACGATGCTATTTCTCCCATCGTTTATGCTGATTCTATTAATTGGGAAAAGGTTTTCATTGCAGATAGATATAAAAAAGGAAAAGATAGTTATATAAATTGCCCTTTAACAAAAGAAGAATATGAAAAATTTGTAGAAGAGCTACTCAAAGCTGAAAAAGTCCCTTTACACCCTTTTGAAGATCCGAAATATTTTGAGGGATGTTTACCTATTGAAGTTATGGCAGAAAGGGGTAAAGAAACTTTGCGTTATGGTCCTATGAAACCAACAGGTCTTATAGATCCAAGGACAGGCAAAGAACCTTATGCAGTTGTTCAGCTACGTCCAGAAAACAAAGAAAAAACACTTTATAACATGGTTGGATTTCAAACCAAACTAAAATATAGCGAACAAATAAGAATTTTTAGAATGATTCCAGGATTAGAAAAAGCGGAATTTGCACGTTTAGGATCAATTCATAGAAATACCTTTGTTAATGCCCCTCTGGTTTTAAAACCTACTCTCCAACTCAAAAAATTTTCCAATATTTTTCTTGCAGGACAAATTACAGGAGTTGAAGGATATGTAGAATCCACAGCTATGGGTCTTATAGCAGGTGTTAATGCAGCACGACTGATAAAAGGGAAGTCTCTTGTAGTTCCTCCTAAGGAAACTGCTATTGGTGCCTTAATCAACTATCTCCAAACTGCAGACCCTAAACATTTTCAGCCCATGAATATAAACTGGGGGCTATTTCCACAACTCGAAAAAAAAGTTCCCAAAAAAATAAAATACATCAAATTGGCAGAAAGAGCTTTAAAAGTTTTAAAAAGCTGGATTAAAGAAAATTTAATTATTGAGTAAAAGGTCCACTTATATAACCTTTAATCACAGGTATATTCAAATTTTTATTCACCTCTAACCATACTATATTATCCTCAATTTTAACGATCTTCCCTACTACCCCTCCTGCAGTATAAACTTTCTGACCAGTTCTCAATTCAGAAAGAAATTTTTGATGTTCTTTCATTTTTTTCTGTTGAGGTCTAATTAAAAGAAGGTAAAAAATGACAAAAATCAATATCAAAGGCAATAAAGTAAAAAGGAAACCAATAAATCCTCCTCCTTGAGGAGCTTGTCTTTGTTGAGAAGGTGTTCCCATAGCAAAAGCAGAAGTTACTAAGAAATTAAACCAATCCATAAAACCCTCCTAATTTGAATTTAAATAAATTTGAGCTATTTTCTCTCTCAAATCTTCTAAAGTCTCGGTTTTAATAGCATTTTTAATATGTTCCATTAGTTTAGCATAATAAGATAAATTGTGAAGAGTTAAAAGAAAATAAACTAGAAGTTCCTTAGCATGAAAAAGATGTCTTAAATAACCACGAGAATAGTTTCTGCAGGTATAGCAATCGCATTCAGGATCAAGCGGTGAGGTATCATATTTAAAAGAAAAATTTTTGATAGAAAGAGTACCCATTGAAGTAAAAACAGTTCCTCTTCTTGCATTTCTTGTAGGTAAAACACAGTCAAACATGTCTACTCCCCTCATAACTGCATCTATTATATCTAAAGGAGTTCCTATTCCCATCACATATCTCGGTTTGTTATAAGGTATATATTCTACACTTATTTCTATCATCTGATTTCTTATTTCCAAGGGTTCTCCTACTGAAAGACCACCTATAGCATATCCTTCAAATTCTAAAGAAGTAATAAATTTGGTACTGTTTTTTCTTAAATCTCTATACATTCCGCCCTGAATTATTCCAAAAACTGCCTGTTTATCATTTTTGTGCCTCTGCCAGTATTCTAAGGATTCAACAGCCCATCTGTGGGTAAGATTTGTTAGTGTTTCAGTTTCTTCATAAGAGGAAGGGTAGGGAATGCATGTATCAAGAACCATCATAATATCTGAACCAAGCTTTTTCTGCACCTCCATAGTAGTTACAGGAGTAAAAAAATGTTCAGACCCATCTATATGAGATTTAAATAATATTCCTTCTTCAGTAATTTTTCTAAATTGAGAAAGACTATAAACTTGAAAACCTCCGCTATCTGTAAGTATGAGGTTTTTCCAGTTCATAAATTTATGAATTCCTCCAAGTGTATAAACCACATCTACTCCCGGTCTTAAATAAAGGTGATAAGTATTGGAAAGAATTATGCTGTAACCTAAGGAAGACACAATTTCAGGTGGCATAGTTTTGATTGTTCCCTGAGTTCCAACAGGCATAAAAACAGGAGTTTCAATAACACCTCTATGAGTGATAATTTTTCCTATTCGGGCTGAATTTTTCTTACTCTGATAAAAAATTTGAAACTTAAACATAATTTTGAACTTTTTCACATGCTTCAAGAAAGTTAGGTCTCATTTTTTCTAAAATTTCCTCAGAAACACAAAAAGACAATCTTATGTGATTTGAGCTTCCAAAAGCTCTTCCCGGAACCGCAAGAATAAGTTTTTCTTTAAGAATTTCGCAGAACTTAAGATCTTCTATAGGTATTCTTGGGAAAATAAAAAAACCACCTTTTGGTTTGATAAAAGAAATTCCTGCTTCATTTAGAATATTACAAATTATATCTCTTCTTTTTTGGTAAACATCTACATTAACTTTGGAAAATGCACAATTTGCAACAACCCTTTGAGCTAAAGCTGGAGCATTAACAAAACCGAGAATACGATTACATATAGTTAACCCTTCAAGAATAAAATTTTTATTTTCAATTTCTGGATGAACTGCAATAAATCCTATTCTTTCTCCAGCTAAGGAAAGTTCCTTAGAGAAACTATAAGCAATAATACTGTTATTATAGAAT
>JAGGXL010000160.1 GCA_021163085.1 Thermodesulfobacterium sp.
GATACCCAGACAGTTGCTTTTTTACCTTTTAATACCCCTGCTTCAGCAAGTGTTCTGGGAGCAAGACAAATAGCAGCAAGAATTTTCCCTTTTGAAACTGCTTCTTTTGCTATTTTATGTGCTACAGGATTATTAAAATATTCTTGAGCTCCAACCCCTCCCACAAAAACTATGGCATCATAATCTTCTACCTTAACTTGATCAATTAAAATCTCTGGGGTTACAACCGCTTCAAGCATTCCTTTAGCTGGCTTTAAAGATGTTGAAGCTATTACCACATCATATCCCTCACTTTCAAAAAGTTTTTTAGGAATTAGCAACTCTTCATCTCTAAAATTTTGGTGGGCAATAATCATAAGAATTTTTTTAGTATTTTTAGCAAAAGCAAGAGAGGTGCACAAAGTAAAAGAAATCAAAAAGGAAATTATTTTAAAAATTCCTAACATCTTTTCACCTCCCTAAAATACTTTTACTTAATAATTTTTTAATAATACCTTTTTACCAAGTCAAGAGCACCTTTTTATTAAAAAATTTTTAGTTTATAATAAAGAATGTTTAATCTTTCTGGAGGCTATTATGAAAATAAATCCTTATATTTTTAGAGAATACGATATAAGAGGAAAAGTGGGAATAGATTTTACAGAAGAAGTTGTAAGAGAAATTGGAAGAGCTTATGGCACAATTATTAAAACTAAAGGAGGAAAAAAGGTCTGTTGTGGAAGAGATGGAAGAAACTCTTCTCCAACTTTACAATTTGCGCTAATTGAAGGAATCCTTTCAACAGGAGTTGATGTAATAGACATAGGTATGTGCCCAACCCCTGTAATGTATTTTTCTCTTTTTACTTTTGAAGATTCTGATGGAGGTATTCAGGTAACAGGCTCTCACAATCCTCCTGAATTTAACGGTTTAAAAATCTGTGTAGGAAAAGATACCCTCTTTGGGAGTCAAATTCAGGAAATAAGAAAAATTATAGAAAAACAGGACTTTGAGAAAGGTAAAGGAAAAGTCGAAGAAAGAGAAATTTTAAGCAAATATATAGATTATGTTTGTAAAAATATAGAAATTAAAAGACCTTTAAAAGTAGTCATAGACCCTGGAAATGGGGTCTGTAGTTTAACTGCTCCTGAAATTTTTAAAAAGCTTGGGTGCGAAGTCGAATGTCTTTTTTGTGAAGTGGACGGAAACTTTCCCAATCATTTTCCTGATCCTGTTGTTCCTGAAAATTTAAAATGGCTTAAAAATGCAGTATTAAATAAAAGGTATGAAGTAGGTTTTGGATATGATGGTGATGGAGACAGATTAGGAGTTATTGATGAAAAAGGTAATATTATTTGGGGAGATCAACTTCTTATAATTTTTGCTAAATATTTACTAAAAAAGTATCCCGGAGCAAAAATAATCGGTGAGGTGAAATGTTCCCGTACACTTTATGAAACTATATCAAAGCTTGGTGGAGCTCCTATTATGTGGAAAACAGGACATTCTCTTATAAAAAATAAAATGAAAGAAGAAAAAGCTATTCTTGCGGGAGAAATGAGTGGACACATATTTTTTGCAGATAAGTGGTTTGGTTTTGATGATGGTGTATATGCCTCGCTGAGACTTGCTGAAATCTTATCTCAAAACAATATTCCTTTTTCTGAGTATCTTAAAGATATTCCTAAGATGTATTCTACTCCTGAAATTAGAAAAGAATGTCCCGATGAAATAAAGTTTAAGGTAGTTGGAAAGCTTGTAAAAAAATTTAAAAAGGAAGGCTTAAATGTAATAGATGTTGATGGAGCAAGAATTGAATTTAAAGAAGGTTGGGCTTTGGTAAGAGCATCAAATACCCAGCCAGTTCTTGTTCTGAGATTTGAAGCAGAAACACAGAAATTTTTAGAAAAACTGCAAGAAAAAGTTTATAAAGCCTTAGAAGAGGTATTTGAAGAATTATAAAAATGTTTTCTTTTAAAGATATTCTCAATGATTTGCCACTACCTCCAGAGGTTAAAAAAAGTATCACCGCACTTGAAATAGCTAAAAAGAACTGGAAAAACATCGTCCCTCAAGAATTTTTTGATAAGGCAATCCCCCTTTCTTTTGATAATGGAACACTTATTATTGAAGTCCCGAATCATTATTATTCCCAAATTCTTTCGTCTCAGACGCTGGAAATTTTAGAAAAGCTTGAAAATGCCACTCCTCCTGATTTAAAACCTCTTTTTAAACACTTAAAATTTGTTATCAATCCTTTATTTTATTAGAAAAGAAAAATTTTAAAACTTAAAATGGACCCTTTAAAAATTATTGAAAAATATTATTCCAGAAATCCTAAACTTTTAGAGGTTCTGGTGAAACATTCTGAGGCTGTTGCTAAAAAAGCTCTGGAAATTGCAAAAAAATTTCCTAATGTGGATAAAAATTTTATTTACGAGGCTTCCATGCTTCATGATATAGGAATAATTTATACCTATATTCCAAAACTAAATCCAGAGGGAAAATATCCTTATATTGCTCATGGATATCTGGGACGAGAAATTCTCGAAAAAGAGGGACTTCCTAAACATGCTCTTGTATGCGAAAGACATGTAGGAGTAGGTATTACCAAAAAAGAAATTATTGAGAAAAATTTACCTCTGCCAAAAAGGGACATGGTACCACTTACTTTAGAAGAAAAAATTATTGCCTTTGCAGACAAGTTTTTCTCTAAACATCCTGATGGACTGGTGAAAGAAAAGTCTGTAGAAGAAATTATCAAAGAGCTTAAAAAATACGGAGACGAAAAAGTAAAAATTTTTAAAGAATGGTTAAAATTATTTAGGGAGGAAGAACAAAATGGCTAAACTATCCATTATCGGTGCAGGAGCTGTGGGAACAAGCTGTGCAAATTGGGCTATGGTAAAAAATATAGCAGAAGAAATAGTGCTGGTTGATATTATACCTGGCCTTGCTAAAGGTAAAGCTCTGGATTTAATCCAAAGCAGTTCTCTTTTTGGTTATTCTGGGAAAATATGGGGGACTGAAGACTTTTTAGCTATAAAAGATTCAAAGGTGGTGATTATTACTGCTGGTAAACCCAGACAACCGGGTATGTCAAGAGAAGACCTTTTAAATATAAATAAAGAAATCGTTAAGTCCTGTGCAGAGAAAATAAAAGAATACGCAAAGGACAGCATTGTTATAGTTGTTTCTAATCCGCTTGATGCGATGGTTTATGTAGCTTACAGAGTTACAAACTTCCCTAAGAACAGAGTAATAGGTATGGCTGGAGTTCTTGATTCTGCAAGATATCGTTATTTTATAGCAGAGGCACTCAATGTATCTCCCAAAGATGTCCAGGCTCTTGTAATGGGGATTCACGGGGATTTAATGCTTCCTCTGGTGAGATTAGCAAATATTTCAGGAATACCTGTTACAGAACTCTTACCAAAGGAAAAAATAGAAGAAATAGTTAAAAGAACTAAATTTGGAGGAGGAGAAATAGTTTCCTATTTAAAATCAGGAAGTGCCTTTATTACTCCCGGACTTTCTGTGGTGGAAATGACAGAAAGTATTATAAAAGATGAAAAAAGAGTTTTAACCTGCTCCGTTTATTTAGAAGGAGAGTATGAGATTAGCGGAGTATTCTTAGGAGTTCCTGTAATTTTGGGGAAAAACGGAGTGGAAAAAATTATAGAAATAGAGCTTCTACCAGAAGAAAAAGAAAATTTGGAGAAATGTGCAAAAGTCTGTAAAGATCTTATTAATCTTTTGAATATGTGATTTTATGGCAAAAATACAAATTCTTCCAGAAGAAATAAGAGGAAAAATCGCTGCAGGAGAGGTTGTAGAAAGACCTGCTTCTGTAGTAAAGGAATTGGTGGAAAATGCCTTTGATGCCAAAGCAGATTTTATTAAAATAGGATTAAAAGAAGGAGGAATTAAAGAAATAACCGTTTATGATAATGGAGAAGGAATTGAACCTGAAGACTTAAAACTATGCTATAAACATTTTGCCACAAGTAAAATAAAAAATATCTCAGATATATTTAGAATTGTTACCTATGGATTTAGAGGAGAGGCTTTAGCAAGTATTTCTCAAGTGTCAAAATTAACCATCACAAGTAAACACGCTAATTATAAGGAAGCATACGAAATTAAAGTAAATTTCGGAAAAGAAATCTCTTTTAGACCTTCAAGGTTAAACAAAGGCACTTTAGTAAAAGTAGAAGAACTTTTTTCTAATCTACCTGCAAGAAAAGCCTTTTTAAAAAAACCCAGAACCGAAACTTTAAAAATAATGGAAATTATAAAAGGACTAACACTTTCCTGTCCTGAAACCAAATACGAGGTTAAAAGTCTTGACGAAAATAAAGAAAAAACCCTTTTCTTCTGGGAAGGAGGAAGTAAAAAAGAATTACTAAGTTATATAACCGGCTTAGAAGAAAGCTTTTTTAATGAGATTTTATCAGATACTCCTCCTTACTCAATTTACTTAGTTCTTACAGATACATCTAAAACCTTTTCCCATACAAAGTATCTTTATTTCTTAGTAAATGAGAGATGGATAAAAGATGAAAAATTAACCAAAATGATTTTAAATGTTTTTAAGCCTTTTTATGGAAATCTTGGTTTCCCTGCAGGAGTTATCTCTA
>JAGGXL010000113.1 GCA_021163085.1 Thermodesulfobacterium sp.
AACAAGCTGTTTAATTGTTGCCTGCACTTCTTCAGTATTAAATGCTTTCTTAACCTTTGTCATGTGCCCACCCTCCTTCTTGTATTTTATTCATTTTAACATTTTACACAATTGGGTGGACACTCTCGTTACCTAAGAAGGGGGCAAGATGTTTAAATATATATTTAGGATTTTTTTATTGTTTTTTTTATTTACCGCTACATCCTTTGCCGAGGACTCTATAAGCGTAGAAACACGAGCTTGCCTTTCCTGTCATAGAATAGTAACTCCTGGTATTGTAAAAGACTGGGAAGCAAGTGTTCATTCAAAAACAACCTTAAAAGAGGCTTTAAATAAAAATTCTCTTTCTAAAAAGGTAAGTACAAATTCCACTTTAGCAAAAGATGATATAGTAATTGGATGTGCCGAATGTCACACTGCAAATTCAGAGCTTCACAAAGACACCTTTGAACACAATGGATTTAAAGTGCATATTGTAGTTTCTCCAAAGGACTGTGCAATTTGCCATTCTAAGGAAGTGGAAGAATATAATAAGAATCTTATGGCAGAAGCGTATGGAAACTTAAAGGATAATCCGCTTTATGCAAAGCTTATTAAATCATCATTAGAGCCCTCTCCAAATACTCTTTCTGAAAACGATGCCTGTCTGGCATGTCACGGAACTAAAGTTGAAGTAAAGGATAAGGTTGTAAAAAACACTATGTTAGGAGAAATGGAATTTCCTTTACTTTCAGGTTGGCCAAATAATGGAGTGGGAAGAATAAATCCTGATGGTTCTAAAGGTGCTTGCACCTCATGTCATCCAAGACATTCTTTCTCTATTGAAATTGCTCGTAAGCCCTATACCTGTTCTCAATGTCATAAAGGCCCTGATGTGCCCGCCTACAAAGTTTATGTTGTGAGCAAACATGGGAATATCTTTTATTCCGAAGAAAAAAACATAAATTTTAAAAATACACCCTTGAAAGCAGGAGAAGATTTTAGAGTGCCAACTTGCGCTACATGTCATGTGAGTTTAATCGTTGATAGCAATAATAATGTAATAATAGAAAGATCTCATCAGATGAACGATAGACTTGCTTGGAGAATCTTTGGGTTAATATATGCTCATCCTCATCCCAAAGATTCATATACTGCAAAAATTAAAAACAAAAAAGGGCTTTCCCTTCCTACAGAATTAACTGGTGAGTTCGTAAAAGAATTTTTGATAAGTAAAAGAGGAATGAAAAAAAGAGAAAACAAAATGAAAAAAATTTGCATAAGTTGTCATTCAACTTCTTGGACTGAAAACTTTTTTAGTAAATTCCATAACACTATCAAAACAACTAACGAACAGACTCTGGAAGCTACAAAAATCCTGCTAAAAGCCTGGGAAAAAAGTGTTGCTGAGCCCTCCAATCCTTTTGATGAAACTATAGAAAAAATGTGGGTTGAGCAATGGTTGTTTTATGCTAATTCTGTAAGATTTGCCTCAGCCATGGGAGGAGCAGATTACGGAGTATTTGAAAAAGGTAGATGGTATTTAAATAAAAATATTCAAAATATGAAAGAATGGCTTATGTTCCTTTTAAAAACAAAAGAAGTTAAAAATTAATTTTTTAAATAATTTTTGCCAAAAAAATTTTTTCTTTAAAATTACATTTACTTTACAGTAGCAAAAACCTTAGATCTTAAATTATACTATACAAAACGGTTCTTAATACTGTTATCACAAGTATATTGATAATTCTTATTGACTTTTTTATTTTTTTATAATAATTTTATATTTATAAACCTATCAAATAAAGGAGAAAAATTATGGAATTTTTTAGCAATTTAGATAAAAAAGTAAGAATGCGTTGGAAACTCATTGTACCTTTAACTTTAGTAACTGCTCTTGGTGTTATAATAACAGTTCTTGTTTCAGGTTATGCTCTTCACTGGATTACCCTTTATCATGCTAAGACTAAAACTTTACCCAGCTATTATTCTGCTGTAAAAGCTTCTTTAATAAAAGATATGGGAAACCCTAATTATAGAGAACTCAGAAACTATTACTTAAAGTCTTTAAAAAATGTAAAAATATTCAGAACAGAAAAAGTAGACGCCCAGTTTGGCAGTGAAAAACCTGAATTTTATTTTTCTACAGAAGAAAAAAAACTTATTGAAAAAGCACTTTTAAACAAAAATACAGAAAAAGTATACAAAATAAACGGTGTTCTCAAAGGTGTGTATGTTTTAAAAGCAGAAAAAATGTGTCTTTCCTGTCATAAAGTAAAAACTGGTGATGTATTAGGAACAGTAGTTATAGAAATGCCTTTTAAAGAAATTCTTTCTGCTACAAAAAAAATACAAATATTGTTTGTAGTTTTAGGATTATTGGGAATATTGGCCACTCCTGTAATACTTTATATCACTTATGTTGTAACTCATAAACCAATAGAAAAACTAAGAAAACTTCTTGAAAAAATGGCAGAAGGAGATTTAACTATAAAAACAGGATTTCAAGATCGGGTTGATATAGTTGGAAGGTTTGCAAGAAGTATAGAAAAATTATTACATTACTTTATCTCTCTTAACGAAAAATCTCTTCTTCATTCACATAAACTTTCCGAGTCAATAGATGAAAATTTCAAATTTATCGAAAAAACTCTTGAAGATGCAAGACTGCAAAATACTCAGATATCTCAGATTGCTACTGCAGTTGAAGAAATGAGTGCGACTATTGCTGATATAGCAAAAAATGCTTCTAATGTTTCAGAATTAGCAGCACAGAACATAAATGCTGCAATGGGAGGAAAAAATATTTCTGAAGAAGCGGTAAACACCATAATTAAAACAAATGAAGAAACAAAAGCTTTAAAAATCGTGATTGAAAGTCTTAATAAAAGTGCAGAAGAAATTGGATATGTAGTTCAACTTATTAAAGATATAGCTGATCAGACAAATCTTCTTGCTCTCAATGCTACTATTGAAGCAGCTCGTGCAGGAGAACATGGAAAAGGATTTGCAGTTGTTGCAAATGAAATAAGAAAGCTTGCAGACAGAACCCTTAAAGCAACAGACGAAATTGCAGGAAAGATAAAGTCTATACAGACTGAATCAGACAAAGCATTTGAAAGTATGGAGGTTACTGCTAAGGAAGTTGAAAATGCGGTAGAATCTTTAAACAAAGTAAAAGAGGCTCTTGATAATATTGTAGAATCTTCTCAGAAAGTAAAAGATGCTATAGCTCAGGTTGCTATAGCAACTGAAGAACAATCCACAGCAAGTGAAAATATAACTCAAAATGTAGAAAAAACAGCTCAGCTTACTAATGAAGTTGTCAGCTTAATTGAACATTTGGCTAAAAATATTTACAACCTGGTATCTATTTCTTCAGACCTCAGACACGCTGCAGCCTCAGTTAAAACAAAAAAACTAAATGAAATTCTTTTTGACATCTTTAAATCCGACCACGAAAGACTATACATTAGAGTTACTGGTCACCTTATGGGACTTGATGCTCTTGATCCAGAACTTCTTGGAGATTACAAGGCCTGCGGAATGGGAAAATGGTATTATAGTGAAGAAGGACAAAAATTTAAAGAAATACCAGTGTTTTCCGAGTTTGAAGAAATACATAAAAAGTTTCACCTTATCTGTAAAGACTTAGTAATTGCTCACAACAGCGGAGATAAAGAAAAAGTTAAAGATTTAACTGCTGAAAAAGAAAACCTTGCTTTAAAGCTAAGATCTTTATTTGAAAAGATGAAAGAAGTTTACTTAAATGAGCTTAAAAATGAGAGTTAGCTTTCTTGTATATTTGTGAAGTTTTTATATAATAATTTTGATGGTTTATTATCGTCCTTGTGTTCTTGATGAATTTATAGGACAAAAGAGAATAAAGGATGAGCTTTCTGTTTATATATCTTCGGTAAAAAAAAGAAATGACATCTTCCCTCATACATTTTTTATTGGTGCTCCAGGACTTGGAAAGACTACTCTTGCAAGAATTATAGCTTATGAATTAAAAAGAGATTTAAAAATTACTTCTGGTCCTATTCTTGATAAAACAGGAACTCTTGCTGCAGTTCTTACCAATTTAAAAGAAGGAAACATTCTTTTTATTGACGAGATTCACAGGATGCCAAAACCCTGTCAGGAGATTCTTTATACAGCTATGGAAGACTTTGCTCTGGACATTGTGATAGGAAAAGGCAATACTGGTAAAACCATAAGACTTGCTCTTCCCAAATTCACCCTAATTGGTGCTACAAACAAACCCAATCTTTGTCTTGCTCCTCTTAGAGATAGATTCCAGCTAACTTTTAAGCTAAACTACTATAAAGACGAAGAACTAAGAGATATTATTATAAAGGTAAGCAAAAACTGGGGGCTTGAGATAGAAAAAGATTCAGCTCTTAAACTTGCCAGAGCCTCAAAAGGAATACCAAGACAGGCTTTAAACCTTGTAAGAAGACTGAGAGAATTTGTCCTTTTAAATTCAGGAGAATCTGATAAAAGATTATTAAAGGTCTCTTTTCAGGAGTTTGAAAGGTTTTTAAAGCTTCTTGATATTGATGAATGGGGGCTCACCCCTGAGGATAGAAAATGTCTTTTAACACTTTACAAAGATTTCAATGGTGGTCCTGTGGGATTAACTTCTCTTGCCCTTTCTGCAGATATAACTCCAGAAGAATTTGAAATTATTTATGAGCCGGCTTTAATAAGATTGGGGCTTATAGCACGAACAAAGAGAGGAAGAATTCTTACTCAAAAAGGTTATCTTTATCTGAAAGAAAAATTTAATATCCCCTATAAAGAGGAAACCCAGTGTCTCTTTTCAAGTTAAGTCCATACAGTTTAGTAGAAAAAAAAGGCAAAGAACCTATTATTGCTATTACTGCATACGATTATGTATCTGCAAAGCTTGCAGAAATTGCTGGATTTGACTTTATTTTAATAGGTGATTCTGCGAATATGGTAATTTTGGGAGAACTAGATACTTATTCCATAGGAATGGAAGAGATGCTTCTTTTTTGCAAAGCCGTAAGTAGAGGAGCTACAAATACTATTCGTATAGGAGATATGCCATTTTTATCTTATCAGGTATCTAAGGAAAAGGCCATTTTTAATGCAGGCAGATTTGTAAAAGAGGGTAAATGTCATGGAGTTAAAGTAGAAGGCGGAGAAGAAGTTGCTGAAACTGTTTCAGCTATTGTAAAAGCTGGAATTCCTGTTTTGGGACACATAGGTCTTACTCCTCAAAGAAGTATGGAACTTGGAGGATTAAAAGTTCAGGGTAAAACCATAGAAAGTGCCCAGAAATTGTTAAATGACGCTATGGCACTTGAAGAAGCCGGGGTTTTCGGGCTTATTATTGAGTGTGTTCCTTCAAAACTTTCTAAAATTATTACAGAAAAGATAAAAATCCCAACTATCGGGATTGGAGCAGGTCCTTATACAGATGGGCAAATACTTGTTTTTCATGATGTAGTTGGACTCTATCCTGAAATGCGTCCTAAATTTGTAAAAACTTATTTTAAAGGTTATGAAAGTTTTAAAAATGCATTAAAGGAATTTATAGAGGATTGCAAAAATAAAAATTTCCCATCAAAAAAAGAGAGTTTTAAAATTTCTGAAGAGGTGTTGAAACAAATAAAAAATAGTGTAAAGTGTTGAAATTATAAAAATTTTGGAAAGAGGTGAAAAAAGTGGCAAAGCAAAAAATAAAAACAAACAGATCTGCAGCAAAAAGATTTAAAGTCACTGCCACAGGAAAAATTCTTCACAAAAAATCAGGAAAAAGCCATCTTCTAAGAAAAAAAAGCAGAAAAAGGAAAAGACATCTTAAACAGGAAAAAGAGCTTTTTTCCGGCTACTATTCTCATATTAGAAAATGTATTCCTTACAAATTTTAAGTTCTAAAAAATACTCTAAAAGGGAGGGGATTTTTTATGCCAAGAACAAAGGGGGGGTTTAAGACCAGAAGAAGACATAAAAAGTTGATAAAACTTGCTAAGGGTTATTGGGGACAGAGAAAAAATGTTTTTAGAAGAGCTAAAGAAACTGTTGAAAGGGCTTTAGTCTATGCTTATAGAGATAGAAAACAGAAAAAGAGAAATTTTAGAAGGTTATGGCAAATTAGAATTAATGCTGCAGCAAGGCTTAACGGATTGAACTATAGCAAATTTATGGGAGGCCTAAAAAAGGCTGGAGTTGAGCTTGATAGGAAAGCCCTTGCAATTTTGGCTATTAATGAACCAGAAATTTTTGCAAAACTTGTAGAAATAGCCAAAGCTCAATGGCAATAGTTTAAAAAGTTCAAAAGAAATGATTTCAGAGGAGATAGAAAAGCTAAAAAAAGAAGTTTGGGAGACCTTTGAAAAAATACAAGATCTTTCTCACTTAGAAAACTTTCGTGTCAAATATCTGGGGAAAAAAGGAAAAATTACTTCTTTACTTAAATCTCTTAAAGATCTTTCCTTAGAGGAAAAAAGACGCTTAGGGAAAGAGCTTAATGAGTTAAGGGATCAACTGGAAGAAAAATTAAAAATAAAAGAAAGAGAAATCCTTTTCAAAGAAGAAGACAAAGATTTGGGATTGGATTTAACTTTACCAGGGAGAGCCTTCCCAGTTGGAACACTTCATCCTCTTTCTCAGATTATTGATGAGCTTTGTAATATATTTTCAAGGCTTGGGTTTGAAATAGTTACAGGACCTGAAATAGAAACTGAATATTATAATTTTACTGCTTTAAACATTCCAGACTGGCATCCTGCAAGGGATATGCAGGCAACCTTTTATCTTAAAAACGGAGCTCTGCTAAGAACTCATACCTCTCCTATGCAAATCAGAACAATGCTTGAACGCAAGCCACCTTTGCGGATCATTGCTCCTGGTAAGGTTTATCGTTGTGATGCTGATGTCAGACATTCTCCTATGTTTCACCAATTAGAAGGTTTAATGGTAGATAAAGATGTGAATTTTGCTGACCTTAAAGGTATTTTGACCTACTTTGCTAAAGAAACTTTTGGGGAAAAGACAAAAGTAAGATTTAGACCAAGCTATTTTCCTTTTACAGAACCAAGTTTAGAAATGGATATAGAATGTGTAATTTGTAAAGGCAAAGGATGCAGAGTATGTGGAGAGGCTGGATGGCTGGAAATACTTGGAGCAGGAATGGTTCATCCTGAAGTCTTTAATGCTGTTAATTATGATACTGAAATATGGCAAGGATTTGCTTTTGGACTGGGTATAGAAAGAATAGCCATGATAAAATATGGCATAGACGACATAAGAATGTTTTTTGAAAATCATTTATTATTTTTACAAAGCTTTAAATAAACATAAAATCAGGAGTTTTTCAATGAAGGTTCCTATAAGCTGGCTTTCTGAATTTATCGAATTAAAAGAAAGTCCTGAAGAGGTTGCGGAAATTCTTACCATGGGAGGGGTTGAAGTAGAGGCTATAGAAAACCCTTATGAAAATCTTGGAAATTTAATAGCAGTAAAAATTTTAGAAATTTATGAGCCAGAAGGTCTTAAAGATCTGGCTCTTTGTAAAGTTACAGACGGAAAAGAAATTTATACAGTTCTTACCACTGGTAAAACGCAAGTTAAACCAAATTTGATAGTGGGACTTGCCAAACCTGAAAGCTTTACTTTTAGCGGAGAAAAAGTAGAAGTAAAAGCTATCAAAAAATTCAAATCCTATGGAATGTTTTTATCTCCTTACGAAGCTGGTCTGGGTGAAGAAAAAGAAAAACTCCTTCTTCTTCCTGAATATTCTCCTCTTGGTGAGTCTATATATAAAATATTAGGAATTTCTGAAACTGTGCTTGATCTTGCTATAACTCCCAACAGAGGGGATCTTCTCTCAATTCTGGGAGTTGCAAGAGAAATTCATACACTAACTTCTTGGAAATTAAATCCACCAAACTTTGAAAATGCTATAAAAACTGGGAAAAAATTTCCTGGAAAAGTAGAAATTCTTGATAAAGACGGCTGTTTCAGATATGCAGGAAGATTTTTCGGGAACATAAAAGTAAAAGAGAGCCCATTTTATATCCAGAAAAGATTGTGGCTCTGTGGCCTTAGACCCATTAACAATATTGTAGATATAACAAACTATGTGCTCTTAGAATTTGGACAACCTCTACATGCCTTTGACTGGGAAAAAATAGAAGATAAGACTATTTTTATAAGAAGGGCCTACCCCGGGGAAAAGCTTTTTATGTTAGACGGTGTAGAAAGAACATTTAATGAGGAAGACCTTGTAATAGCAGATGCTAAAAAGCCAATGGTTCTTGCAGGTATTATGGGGGGTGAGGATTCAGGGGTTTCTGAAAACACAAAAAATATATTTCTGGAGTCTGCTTGGTTTAACCAAAAAAGAATTAGAAGAAGTTCTCAGAGGCATAGAATTACCACCGAAAGTTCTTACAGGTTTGAGAGAAATATAGATCCTGAAGGAGTTGTTCTGGGATTGCTTCGAGCAAGTGAACTTATTTCAAAAATTGCTGAACCTGAAATTATTTCTGAAATAGTTGATATATATCCAAAACATTTTATCCCTCCTCAAATCTCTCTTTTTAATCAAAAACTTACTAAATATCTGGGGTTCTCAATTCCATCTGAGGAAGTAGAAAATATTTTAAAAAAATTAGGACAGGTAAGAAGAAGTGGTTATGGTTTTCAGTTTATTCCATTTTCCTATCGTCAAGATCTTAAGATACCAGAGGATCTTGTAGAAGAAGTTGCAAGGATTTATGGTTACAATAAGATACCCTCCTCTTTCCCCAAAAGCACTTTATACTGTCAAAGTCCATCAAAAATTTTAATCTTTGAAAAAAAGCTTAAAGATATTTTTAAATCTCTTGGTTTTTCTGAAGTAATTACTTATAGTTTTATAGATCCTAAAACCTTAGAAAAGCTCAATTTAGAAAAAAATGATCCAAGATTAAACTTTATAGAACTTGCTAATCCTTTGTCTTCTAATCAATCCATTATGAGAACTACCTTAGTTCCTGATCTTATTGAAACTGCCTGTTTTAACTTTTTTAGAGAGGTGAATTCTCTCAAAATATTTGAGATTGGAAAAATTTTTTTGCCAACCGAAGACCTTTTAGCTAAAGAACCTTTACATTTAGGAATTCTACTTATGGGGAACGCAAACAGAGAGACCTGGTATGAAAACCTAAGAAAATTTGATATATACGACTTAAAAGGTTATTTATCTTCTCTTTTTGAGATTTTAAAAGTTAATGTAGACTTTAAACCTTATTCCTCAGAAACCTTCCTTAAGAGCGGAGTTTCCTTTGACCTCTATCTTGATGGAGAAAAAATAGGCTTTGCAGGAGAAATGAAAAATTTAGTTTTAAAAGATTTTGATTTAAAAACCTGTGTATTTATTGCAGAAATAAACCTACAACCTCTATTTGAGAAAATGGAAACCTTAGAAAGAGAATTTATAGTTAAAAAACCACCTAAGTATCCTTCTACTTTTAGAGATGTAACCTGTATCATAAAAAAGGAGATAAAAATCAAAGAAATTCTTGATTTTGTGAAAACTTTATCAATTCCTTATTTAGAAGCTGTTGATTGTATTAAAATTTATGAAGGTTCTCCTATTCCAGAAGGAGAAAAAAGCATAACCATAAGATTTTGGTATAGAGCTGAAGATAGAACTTTAAAAGATAAAGAAGTTAACGAGATACAAGATAGCGTAGCCAAAAAGATATTTGAAAGATTTTCTGCGAAACCAAGATAAAAATGGCAACCATTAACAAAAAGTATATAGTAGAGGAACTACACAGAAAAACAGGACTCTCAAAAAGGATTTTAAAAAGTCTCGTTGACGAACTTTTAGAAGAAATTAAAAAAACTCTGGAACTTGGCGAGGAAATAAAAATTGTAAGATTTGGAAGCTTTATTCCTTATAAAACAAAAAAAAGAGTAGGAAGAAATTTTAAAACCAGAGAAGAATTAGAAATTAATTCTTTTAAAAAGGTGGTGTTTCACACAGCTCCCCAGTTTAGAGCTGAACTACATAATGAAAATCAATAATAATGAAAAAGAAGGTCTCTATATAAGTTTTAGCAAAGCTGTTAAAATTTTAAAAGTTAAGCCTCATATCCTTCTCTACTGGGAAAAAAAGATTCCTCAATTAAAAGCTTATCGCATTTCTAACAGAAAATTTTATAAAAAAGAACAGATAAAACTTCTTACCAGAGTGAAAAAATTACTTGAGGAAGGTTACTCTCTTGAAGGGATTAAAAAAATTCTGAAACAGGAACATCCTGCCAAATCCTCCACTGAAAAAGATCCAAAAAAAATTATAAAAGAAGTCTTAAAAGAGCTTAAAGAAATCTATAAAAATCTTTAAATTTTTCGTTGATAAATTTTAAATTTGTATTAAATTTAAATTTAATTTTAGATTAAATAGATTTTAAATAAGGAGATTTCAAAAATGGCTGAAAAATTGGGGATTTACAAGTGTAATGTATGTGGGAATATTGTTCTTGTTATGCATAGTGGAAAAGGTGAGCTTGTATGTTGTAAAAAGCCTATGGAGCTTTTAATTGCTGGCTCTGTTGATGCTGCAGTTGAAAAACATGTTCCTGTAATTGAGAAAAAGGAAAATGAATATAAGGTAAAAGTCGGAAGTACTCCTCATCCTATGACAGAAGAGCATTATATTGAATGGATTGAGCTTCACGCAGATAATGATAAAGTTTACATTAAATTTCTCAAACCAGGAGATAATCCTGAAGCAACTTTTCAAGTAAAGGCTCAAAAGGTATTAGCCAAAGAATATTGCAATTTGCATGGTCTCTGGGAATCTTCTAAATAAAAAGGAGCTTAAAAATGAAAAAGTATAGATGTAGTGTATGTGGAAATGTATATGATCCTGAAAAAAGGGGAATCCCAAAGGTAACATTCCTCCTAGAACACCTTTTGAGGAACTTCCTGATAGCTGGAAATGTCCTGGATGTGGAAATCCTAAAATGTATACCTTTCAGAAGATTAATTTTTCTGGTACGTTTTTAAATTAAAAATATTTAAGAAAGGCGTTAATTATGACTAAATATCAATGTGCAGTTTGTGGTTATATTTATGATCCTAAAAAAGGGGATCCTGAAAATAACATTTCTCCAGAAACATCTTTTGAGAATTTGCCAGATGATTGGACCTGTCCAATTTGTGGTGCTTCAAAAGATGATTTTGAACCTGTTTTAAAATAATTGATCAGAAAGTTAAAATTACTTCTTAAGGGGTATAGGTTGGCTGTTTATCTAAAAAAAGAAGTTTGGAATATTCTTGAGAAAGAGAACATTAATAATGCTTTAATTTCTCTTAATAAATTTCCTCCTACTAAGGTTGTGAGCCCCCTTATCGGGGCTTTTTTACATGTTAAGGAAGAAGTTCGCTGGAAGGCTATAATAGCTTTTGGATATATGGTATCCAGAATAGCTGAGAAAGAATTGGAAAAAGCAAGAGTGGTAATCAGGCGTCTAATCTGGATACTCAACGAAGAATCAGGAGGCATGGCCTGGGGAGTACCTGAAGGTTTTGCTGAAGCCTTATACAATCATGAAATTTTAAAAAATGAGTATCTTTCCATTTTTGTGTCTTATATATGGAATACCGAGGATACTCAAAAATATAAAGCTGACAATTATTTAGAATTTCCCCCTGCTCAAAGAGGAGTTATATGGGGATTAGGAAGACTTGCTCAAAAATATAAAAATGAACTTTTAACAAAAAAAGCACATTTTCACTTATATAAGCATCTAATTTCCTCTCCGGATTTAGCAGTAAAATTTCTAAGTCTCTGGAGTTTAAATAACCTCTTTCCTTTTCCAGAAGATTTTAAAATAAATCTCCGAAAGGTTCAAAAAACGATAGAGTTACTTGAAAAAGAGAACTTTAGTTATTTGATGTTTGACGGAAAAGAAATTACCCAAAAACACATTTCCCATCTTAAAAAACTTCTAAAACTTTTTTAAATCACTTTATTTTCTTAAAAATTGGATTATATTTTATCTGCTATGCATAGAATTATTCAAGCTTATAAAAATATGGATCTGGAAAAAGTGATAAAAAGTTATGAGGAAAAATTGCAAGATTTAAGGGGGTGTCTTTGAACCCCAGGAATTGGAAAATCAGTTAAGTTACATTGAAGAAAAACTTCAAAACAACATACACTGGGATTCTCCCGAAGTAAAAGGTCTTCTAAAAAAAAGAGCTCAAATTTCTGAAAGATTGTCTATTTTTGAAAATCTCAACCGTAAGTTCAAAGATATTTTGGAATGGTATTCCTTGTATAAGGAAGAAAAAAGTCCTGAAATATTCGGTGCCCTTTTAGAGGAACTTTCTTATTTTGAAAAAATTTTTAAAGCTGAGGAGTCAAAACTTTTACTTTCCGAAGAATATGACCAATCCTCTGCTATTCTTAGTATTCATGCTGGAACCGGTGGAACAGATGCTCAGGACTGGGCTTCTATCCTTCTTAGGATGTATGTAAAATGGGCTGAAAGAAAGGGCTATAACGTAAAAATCGTTGATTTTCTTCCAGGTGAAGAAGCAGGAATAAAAAATGCGGTGTTACTTATTGAAGGGCAAAAAGCTTATGGATATTTAAAAGGGGAAAAGGGAGTTCACAGACTTATAAGAATTTCGCCCTTTAACGCAAATTCCAAACGTCATACATCTTTTGTCTCAGTTACTGTAATCCCTGAAATAGAAAAAGATATTGAAATTGAGATAAAATCGGAAGATTTAAAAATTGAAACTATGAGAGCAAGTGGACACGGTGGACAGCATGTAAATAAAACTGAAACTGCTGTAAGGATTACTCATCTTCCTACTGGAATAATGGTAGCCTGTCAAAATGAAAGGAGCCAGTATCTCAATAAAATGACTGCTCTAAAAATTTTAAAATCAAAACTTTATCAATTAGAAAAACAAAAGCTTGATCAAAAAAAGGAAAGTTTAATAGGAGAAAAAAAAGAAATAAGCTGGGGAAATCAAATCAGAACTTATACTCTGCATCCTTATAAGGTAGTAAAAGACCACAGAACCAATTATGAGTCTTATAAAGTTGATGAAGTCCTTGATGGAGAAATTGATGATTTCATAAGGGAATATCTTTTATGGAAATCCAGACAAAAACTAAAAAAACAACAAAGTGGAGAAAAAAAATGAAAAAGCATAAAGCCCTTGTTATGTTAGAAGATGGAACTCATTTCTGGGGCTACTCTTTTACTATAAGAGGGGAAACATTTGGGGAAATTGTTTTTAATACTGGAATGACGGGGTATCAGGAAATCCTCACAGATCCCTCTTATTATGGGCAAATTGTTATCATGACATATCCCCTTATTGGAAATTATGGAATAAATCAAGAAGATATGGAAAGTGAAAGGATACAGGTAGCAGGATTTATTGTAAAAGAGTATCAACCCTTCTACAGCAACTGGAGAGCAAATAAATCTCTAGGAGAATGGCTTTCTGAAAATAATGTTCTGGGAGTAGAAGGGATAGATACTAGGGCTCTTACAAGACATATCAGACTTTACGGTGCTATGAAAGGTGGTATCACTACAGAGACCCTTGATCCTAAAAAATTTTTGAAAAAAGTTAAAGAAAGTCCAGATTATGTAGGTAGAGATCTTGTGCAATATGTAACCTGTAAAGAACCTTACTATTTCGGGAAAGATGGTAAAGAAAAATACAATACATTTAAAGGCTATGCTAAATATAAAATAGCAGTTATTGATTGTGGTTTGAAATTAAATCAACTCAGGCTTTTTGTGGAAAGAAATTGCGAATGTTTGATTTTTCCCGCTTATACTAATCCATCTGAAATATTTTCTCACAACCCTGATGGAATTTTTGTCTCAAATGGGCCAGGTGATCCAGCACCTTTAACTACCATAGTTAAAAACGTGAGAAAACTTCTTGGTAAAAAACCTATCTTTGGAATATGTTTAGGACATCAAATTTTGGCACAGGCCCTTGGTGCAACAACTTATAAACTTAAATTCGGACATAGAGGAATAAACCATCCTGTATTAAATCTTTTTAATAAAAAAGTAGAAATTACCTCTCAAAATCACGGATTTTGTGTCAAAAAAGAAGAGCTTCCAGAATATGCTATAATAACTCATATAAATTTAAATGATGAAACTCTTGAAGGCATTTTTGTTCCTGATATAAAAGTTATGTCTATACAGTATCATCCAGAAAATGCTCCTGGACCCCATGATTCTATCTATCTTTTTGACAGTTTTCTCAATCTTCTGGAGGGAAGGATTGAAAATCTATACCCCTAAGGATTTACCTCTCCCTTTTGAAACAGTAATTACTATAGGAAGCTTTGACGGGATTCACCTCGGACATAAAGTTCTTTTTGAAGAAACTTTTAAACTATCCAAACTTCTAAATGCAAAACCTGTTGTAGTGTCTTTTGATCCACATCCTCGTATAATCCTTTTTCCAGAATCTGAATTCAAACTTTTAACTACCTTAGAAGAAAAAATTCATATACTTTCTGAGTTAGGAGTGGACAGTCTTATACTAATTCCCTTTACAAAAACATTTTCTGAATTTTCCCCTGATTTATTTGTTCAGGAATATATAGTAGATAAACTTAAAGCTAAGGGAGTGATAGTGGGATTTAATTTTAGATTTGGCAAGAAAAAAATGGGGAACATAGACTATCTTGAGCAAATAGCGCAAAAATACAATTTTGTAGTAAAAGCTGTACCTCCTGTAATCTTAAATGGTGTTACAATTTCAAGCTCTACGATAAGAAATCTTATAGCAAAAGCACAGATTGAAGAAGCGAACAAACTTCTTGGTAGACCTTATTTTATCCTGGGTAAAGTAATAAAGGGCAGGGGAAGAGGTAAAAAACTTGGATTTCCTACAGCCAATATAGAGGTTTCTCCTCTGAAAATGCTTCCTCCTGCAGGAGTTTATGCGGTTCTGGTCACTGTAAACGGAGAAAAATTTAGAGGTGCTTTAAACATAGGTAAAAGACCAACTTTCGAAGAAAAAGATTTTTCAGTAGAAGTGTATATTTTTAACTTTAACAGAGAAATTCATGGCAAAACATTAAAAATTGAGATAATTAAGCACATAAGAGAAGAAAAAAAATTTTCTTCTGTAGAAGAACTTAAAAATCAAATAAAAAAAGATTGTGAACTAATAGACAAGATTTTGTCCTAAAGCTTTCCGGCTTTTTTCAATTCTTCTACAAATTTGTCATAGACATTAACTTTTTTTCCAATTTTTTTAGGGATATTAACTCCTCTTTTTCTCAGTTCATTTACGATTTTATTCACTTGAAATTTACTTATTCCTAATCTCTCTGCAATTTCAGAAGCACTCATGTTAGCATAATTTTCATATACAAACTTAACATCTTCTATTGTTATTTTTCTTCCTCTTTTTCTCATTTTTAAAATATCCTCTTTTATGTTTTATATATTAAAAATTAAACTAAATTTTACAAATATCAAGATAGAAAAAAATAAGTTTTAACGAAAATTAAAAGTCCTAAAATTCTATAATTAGTTTGTTTTTAATTTGTTTAAGTTTATTTAACGAAACATAGTTTGTTAAATCAAAATGAATAGGTGTGATAGTAATATATCCTTCTTTTAAAGCTATTACATCTGTATCAGAATCTTTTTCTGTGTGTTCATCTGCTCCCTGCCAGTAATAAACTCTATCATGAAGATCGATTCTTTTGTCAAAAATTTCTTTCAACTTAGCTGTGGATTGTCTGACAAATTTAATTCCTTTAATTTTATGTGGGTTTATTTGTGGTATATTTATATTTAAACAAAAAGGTAAATCAAGGGGTAAACTAAAAATATGCTTTACAAAAATACTTATAAAATTTGCTGCAAAACAATAATCTATATCTTTATAAGCGTCTATAGAGACTGCAATAGAAGGGTATCCAAGCATTTTTGCTTCGGTTGCTGCTGAAACTGTTCCAGAGTATAAAAGGTTAATTCCTACATTCGCTCCTCTATTAATACCAGAAACCACAAGATCTGCAGGTCCTACAAGTTCGTGAATAGCAAGTTTTACACAATCAGCAGGTGTTCCATTTATAGCATAACCCCAGAAATATTTTCCTCTTCTGACTTTTGTAACTCTTAAAGGTTGTTCTATAGTGATAGCATGTCCTACAGCACTTCTTTCAGATTCAGGAGCAACTATATAAATCTGATGTTCAAGGCTTAGAACTTCATATAAAGCACAAAGACCTTCTGCATAAATTCCATCGTCATTTGTAAGTAATATTTTCATGTCCTGTAATATGCATTTATTCGAATATAATCCTCAGTTAAATCAGTAGTTAAAACTTCACAACTTAATTTTCCCTTTTTAAGTTTAATCAAAAGCTCTATCTCAGGTTTTCTCATTTCTTCTTTTATTTCTTCCTCATTTTTTAAAACTTTTAAATTGGCAATCCAAGGTACTCCGTTAAGATAAATTTCTATTTCTTCTGGAACAAATTTAATTCCTGTTTTTCCAAGTGCTGAAAATATTCTTCCCCAGTTTAGATCTTCTCCATAAAAAGCTGTTTTCACCAAAGGTGAATTAGCAACAGACTCAGCAAATAATTTTGCCTCTTTTTTGGTCTGAGCTCCTTTTATCACAATTCTTATAACTTTACTTGCCCCTTCTCCATCTTTAACTATAAAATATGCCAGTTCCTTAGCCACTTCTAAGCAGGTGGCTTCAAAATTTTTCCAGTTTCTAACTTCTTTAAGATTACTGCACAACATGTATACTGTATCGTTTGTACTTGTGTCTCCATCTACACTAATTCTGTTAAAACTATATTCTGCTACTTTAGGAAGAACTCTTTTTAAATAGTCCTTGGAAACCTGAGCATCAGTTAAAATAAAAGCAAGCATGGTAGCCATATTGGGAGCTATCATTCCGGCTCCTTTGGCTACTCCGAATACCACGATGTCTTCTTCTGTTTTTTTAGATATTACTTTAGGAAAAGTATCGGTAGTCATGATTGCCTTGGCAAAATGAATATAATTTTGAGATGAAAGACCAGAGATTAAATCATCAATTTTTGATAAAAATTTTTCTAATGGTAATTGTTCACCTATAACTCCTGTTGAAGCTGGAAGCAAACTTTTATATGGAATATTTAACTTTTTTGAAACCTCTTTTATAAGAGTTAGAGCTCTTTTAATTCCCTCTTCTCCTGTGCATGCATTAGCGACTCCGCTGTTAGCTATTACACCATAAATCTCCTTTTGCTTAATAAATTTTTTCCCAAGCCAAACAGGAGCAGCTTTTACTGTATTTGTAGTAAAAACCCCCCAGCAAGTAAGTTTTCTGGGGGAATAAATCAGACCAAAATCAGGTTTATTTCCCTTTATTCCACAGCTAATTCCTGAAAAAAGAAAACCTTCTGGAACAAGCATATTCTCTCTCCTTTTTAACCAAATCTTCCTGTAATATAATCTTCTGTTAATTTCTTTTCTGGTGTAGTGAAAATCTTTTCTGTTGGACCGATCTCTATTAATTCTCCCAAATACATAAAAGCTGTATAATCAGATATTCTTGCTGCCTGTTGCATATTGTGAGTAACTATTACTATAGTTATTTTTGATTTTAACTTTACAATCAATTCTTCTATTTTTGAAGTAGAAATAGGATCAAGAGCAGAGGTTGGTTCATCAAATAAAAGCACCTTGGGTTCTACCGCAATAGCTCTTGCTATACAAAGCCTTTGCTGTTGCCCTCCGGAAAGAGAAAAAGCATTTTCTTTCAGCTTATCTTTTACCTCATCCCAAAGAGCTGCATCTATAAGAGCTTTTTCAACTCTTTCCTTTAGTTCAGAACCCTTAATACCTTTTAATCTCAATCCATAAGCTACATTATCAAATATACTCATCGGAAAAGGAGTCGGCTTCTGAAAAACCATACCTATTTTAGCTCTAAGACTAATCAGATCTACATTTTTGTCTAAAATATTTTTCCCTTCAAAATTTATCTTCCCTTCATACCTATTTCCCACATATAAATCGTGCATTCTATTCAAACACCTTAAAAAGGTGGTTTTCCCACAACCAGACGGACCTATTAAAGCAGTAATTTTGTTTCTATAAATATATAAATTGATATTTTTAAGAACAAGTTTTTCTCCGTAATAAAAATTTAAATTTTTAACCTCTATTTCTATGTTTTTTTCCATTTCGTCTCTTTGACTATCTTTTCTCTTTCCATTTAAAAGGATTAAGAGTTCCAAAATAAAGAAGAGCTTTTGCAAGGAGAGAAAGCACCAGCACCAAAAGTGTCAAAAATAAAGCAGCAGCCCAGGCTTGCTTATGCCAATAATCATAAGGTCCCATTATGTAATTAAAAATGGTTACAGTAAGAGTTGACATTGGTCTAAATAGATCAAAAGAAAGATAGGAATTATTAAAGGATGTAAAAAGAAGGGGAGCTGTTTCTCCGGAAATTCTTGCTACTCCTAGAAGAACACCGGTCAAAATTCCAAACTTAGCAGCTCTTAAGGTAACATCTTTTACAATCTGCCATTTATATGCTCCGAGTGCATAAGCTGCCTCTCTTAAGGTATGCGGTACCAGATCCAGCATTTCATACGTTGTAACACTTATAACAGGAACCATAAGAAGTGCCAAAGCAAAAATTCCAGAAAGTGCATTAAATTGTTTAAAAGGAACTACCATTAAAGCATACATCACCGCACCCATAATAATAGATGGCGTGCTTACCATTATATCAGTAATGTTTTTAAGTGCCATAAAAAATTTGGAATTTCTGCCATATTCTGCATAATAAACTCCAGCACAAATCCCAATAGGAATACCTATCAAAGTGGCTAATGAAGTTATAATGATGTGTCCAACAAAAGCGTGTCTCAACCCACCGCCTTCAACACCAGGAGGTGTGGGATCTTGCAAAAAAAGGTCAAGAGTAAGATATCTGAAACCATTTACAAATAAAGTCCCCAAAATCCAAAAAAGCCAGAATAATCCGTATAAAGCAGTTAAAAAAGAAATAAAAAGCATAACACCGTTAATCACTTTTCTTCTATATATTCTCATTTCCATCTCTTCTGTAAGCGTAATACCATAATTTTGGCAAAACTAAGTATTATAAACGAAAGAACAAAAAGAATAAGAGATAAATAAAAAAGAGAAGAAAGATAAAGAGGTGTATCTGCTTCAG
>JAGGXL010000129.1 GCA_021163085.1 Thermodesulfobacterium sp.
ATATAATGTAGGGCTTTAATAGGATTTTATTGAGAAGGGAGGTAAAGAATGAAAATATGTCAAAATAGAAAGTTTTATTCAATTTTATGTATGATTTTTCTATTTTTCTTCTTTTCAGGAGGTATTTCTTTTGGTAAAAAGGTTAATAAATGTTTATTGTGTCATAAAGTAAAAAGAGCACCTAAAATATTAGAAAATGGCGAAAAACTTTCTCTCTATGTGGATCCTGAAGGATATAAAGCCTCGGTTCATGGAAATATAGATTGTATTTTTTGCCATTTAGAAATTAAGCCGGATCATCCCAAACCAATAAAAATAAAAAGTAAAAAAGAATATGTTAATCAGCTTGCAAAAAATTGTTTAAAATGTCATCCTGTTTCACTTATCTCTAAGTCCCCCTCTCATGCTAAGGTAATAAAAAGGAAAGATGTAAATTGTGTTGAGTGTCATGGTTCTCATTATATAAAATCTATAAAAGATTGGAAAAAAACTGTTTCAACTTCAAATTATTGTTTGATGTGCCACAATTTCAGGATAGTTAAAACTTTATCAAGTGGAGAAAAGTTATCATTAAGAGTCAACCGAGAAGAAATTCAGAAATCTGTTCATGTTAAATTAGAATGTACAGAGTGTCATTATAATTTTTCTAAAACTAAGCATCCTTTATATAATTATAAAAATAGAAAAGCCTATACAGTTGAGTTATCTAAAAAGATTTGCCAGAGGTGTCATACTGAGGAACAACTGAAGAAGAACCCTGCACATTACACACTTTCTAAAACTTCATCCTGTATTGAATGTCATGGATTTCATAATGTAAAACCGGCAAAATTAGCTAAAGCAGTTTCTGAAAATAAATATTGTTTAAACTGTCATACAAGAGAAATTGTAAAAAAAATGGAGAACGGGGAAGTTCTATCTTTAAGTGTTAATGAATCTCAAATTATGTCTTCAGTTCATAAAAAACTTGCTTGTTCTAAATGTCATAAAGGATATTCTACCAAATCACATCCTGTAAGAAGTTTTAAATCTATTGCAGAATATAGAAGTATGGCCCAGGAAGTGTGTAAAAATTGTCATGCTAAAGAAGTAAGTGATTACAACATTAGCATTCATAAAACTTTGGTTTCAAAAGGATATTCAAAGGCTCCTGATTGTTTGGGCTGCCATGGTTATCATGGAGTAAGTAAAATTTCTACTAATGATGTTGCAAAACATAAGCTTTGCTCAAGATGTCATAGTAAAGAAGGTGATAGTTTTAAAGAAAGTATTCACTATAAAGCTTATAAAGAAGGTAAAGAAGGTACACCCGTATGTTCAAGTTGTCACGGAGCTCATAAAGTATTACCTACCAGTATAGCTAATTTAAAAGATTACTGTATAAATTGTCATAATGAAGCAAGGAGCTATCATAATAAATGGTTGTATAATCCACCGTTTAAGTTAGAAAGTTTTGTTGATGTCCATTTTGATGGAAGCTCCTGTGCTGTATGTCATGCATCTGGCGAAAAAGCCATTGTTTTAATCTTGGCTACTTCAGAAAACAAAGTCTTAACCCTCGAAGAACTTTCTAAACTTACAAATTGGGATATAGAAGAAATAAAAGCAAAACTTGATAAAAACGGTGATAATTTTATTCAAAAAGAAGAACTTTGGGGTTTCTTAGGTGATCTCAAAGAATTGGTAAAAGTTGAGCTAAAGGGTAGATTGGATATGGTTAATAAAAATGATGCTCACAAAATAACTTCTAAAAAGGAGGCTATAAAAGATTGTGCCTTCTGTCACGATCAAAAAGCTCAGTTTATAGAAAAACTTGAAATTAATAAAGAAGAAGGAAGGGCAGAAAGAATAGATGCAGAAAAAAGTGCTGTTAATTCAGCTTATGCTATACCCAACATTAAAGATTTTTATGTACTGGGATTAACCAAAATAGATGTTCTGGATACTTTATTTGTAGTTGCTTTAATTGCTGGTATTGGAGTGGCGGCAGGACATATCTTTTTAAGAATTGTTACCATTCCTATTAGAAGAAAGAAAAAGGAGGGACAGTAATGAAGAAAATTTATTTACATCCTCTACCTGTTAGAATTTGGCATTGGGTAAATGCCATTTGTTTTATTATACTAATTATTACAGGCTTACAGATAAGGTTGGGAAATAATTTGGGTTTGATGTCTTTTCAAAGTGCAGTTAAAATACATAGCTGGCTGGGGTTTGTTTTAATTGCCAACTACTTTATATGGTTTATTTACTATTTTGCAACCTTAAAATTTTTTAAAATTTATGTTCCTCCTATATGGAGACCTATTGAATTTACCAAAAGGGCTTTGCGTCAAGCTAAGTATTATGGATATGGAATAATGGTAGGAGAGAAGAATCCCCATCACCCAACCCCTGACAATAAATTTAATCCTATGCAACAGGTTGCTTATTTAATGATTATGATAGTTTGTATTCCTCTTCAACTTATTACAGGGCTTATACTTTGGGATCCAGTTAAATTTCAATTTTTAGCAAATATTTTTGGAGGTATTCAGATTGTATCTTTAATTCATGTAGGATTGTGGATATTTTTTGGTGCCTTTATTATTGTTCATTTCTATTTAGCAACCTTGGGTCATACTCCCATGGCTCATATTATTGCCATGTTTACAGGATATGAAGAAGAACACGAAGAACATTAATTCTAAAAAAGGAGGTGTTATATGAAATTAAAAAAAGTTTTAATAGGGATTTTAAATGGAGCTTTTTTACTTGGAGGAACATATCTTTTGGCACAACAATTTCCTAAAGAATGCGTTATAGATATAGGTGGAAAAATGGCACCTGTTAAATTTCTTCATGCTAAACATGTAACAGAATATAAGGTAAGTTGTAAGACATGCCATCATAAAACAAAAGATCTTACTAAAGGCGTTCAAAAGTGTAGTGAATGTCATGGATTAAAAGAAGGGAAAGAAGGAGCACCAAGAGCAATGCTTGCTTTTCATAAAAATTGTGTTAACTGCCACAAAAAAGTAAATGCTGAACAGCAGAAGAATGCTCCAACCAAGTGTAATGAGTGCCATAAAAAAGAATCTTGATTAAAAAACTATCTGAAATTAAATTATTTCTGAATAAAAGAGGGGGAAGTCCCCCTCCTCTTTTTTATTTTAATATTCTTCTTCTATTTCTTCTGTTTCTTCTTCATATAGATATTCTTCTTGTATACTTGATCTTAACTTTTCAGAAGAAGAAAGGTTATGAGGTACTCTTATGATTTCTCTCAGTTGATCAAGCTCTAAGGGTAAGTCTTTGTCTTTTTGGCAGATTTCACATATCTTTATATGTTTATTTATTAATTCTATCATTTTAATAGGAGAGAGAGTAAAATTTCTTACTTCTTGATACCAATCTCTAATTAAATTTTTTAACCTTTGACACTGCATTTTTATAAACCTTTAATTTATAATGTATATTTAAAATATAAAACATAAAATAAAGTTTAAAATTTTCAAATTTGTGATATTTTATAAAATTTCATAAAAAATGCAATAATCAAAAACTAAAAAGGAGTCTGAATGTGTTAAGAACAAGGATTTTAAGTGGAATGAGACCCACAGGGCCTCTGCATCTTGGACACCTTCATGGGGTTCTAAAAAACTGGTTGGAATTACAAGAAAAATATGAATGTTTTTATTTTATTGCAGACTGGCATGCTTTAACCACCGAATACGAAAACCCTGAAAAGATATTTGAATATTCCGAAGAGTTATTTTTAGAATGGTTGTCTGTAGGACTTTCTCCAGAAAAAAGCACCCTTTTTATTCAATCTGCTATAAAAGAACATGCAGAGCTTCATTTAATTTTTAGCATGTTTGTTCCTGTATCATGGCTTGAGAGGAATCCTTCCTATAAAGAGATGATTCAAAATATTCAGAACAAAGATCTGAACACATATGGATTTTTGGGTTATCCGGTTCTTCAAGCTGCAGATATTCTTATTTATAAAGCTCAAAAAGTTCCTGTAGGACTTGATCAGGTGCCTCATTTGGAACTAACTAGAGAGATTGCAAGAAGGTTTAACTATCTTTATAAAGTAGATTATTTTCCTGAGCCTGAGCCCTTACTTTCTGAGGTTCCAAAGATTCCAGGAATTGACGGAAAAAAAATGAGTAAAAGCTATGGAAATGCTATATTTTTAAATGACCCACCAGAAGTGGTAAGAAAGAAGGTAATGAGCTATGTCACAGATACACAGAGACCGAAAAAGAGCGATCCAGGAGATCCTGAAAATCGCTGTGTCGCTTTTAACTTAATAAAGCTTTATTTCGGGGCTGAAGAAAGAGAAGAGATTGTAAAAGATTGTAAGAAGGCAATGTTAGGATGTGTAGAGTGTAAAAAAAGATTGGCAGATAAAATAATATTTGAACTTGAAAAAATTTGGGATAAAAGAAAGGAAATAGAAAGGGAAGACTGGAGAGGAATGCTTTATAAAGGAATAGAAACTGCTCGGGATATAGCTCGTCAAACAATGGAAGAAGTAAACATTATAGTATTTAGAAAAAAGATGTTTTAAAGAGAATTAAGCATCACCAATTAATTTCAAAAATTCTTCCTCATTAATTGTTTTTATACCTAACTGCAAGGCTCTTTGATATTTTGACCCTGGATCTTCACCAACTACTACATAGTCAACATTTCTGGAGACTGAATTTGTAACCTTTCCTCCAAGTTCCATCACTTTTCTTTTAGCTTCATCTCTTGTCATGGATTTTAGAGCCCCTGTAAATACAAAAGTAAGCCCTTCAAGAATTTTGGGTTTTTCTTCTTTCTTTTCTTCTTCGACAAAGGTAATTCCTGCAGAAAGCATTCTTTGAACCATTTTACGGTTTTCTTCGTTTTTAAAGAACTCCACAATAGATTTAGCAACTTCATAACCAATACCAGGAATGCTTAATAAATCTGTTAAAGATGCATTCATGAGTTTTTCAAGACTTTTAAATTTTTCAGCAAGCATTTGTGCCATAGCTTCTCCAACATGTCTTATACCGAGTGCATAGATAAACCTTGCAAGTGTTGTCTTTTTGCTTTTTTGAATAGCTTCATAAAGATTTTTTGCTTTTTTATAAGCAAATCCAGGAAGTTTCATAAAATCTTCCCATTTTAAGTAATAGAGATCTGCTACATTTTGTACGAGTCCTTTATCTACAAGGTCTCTTGCCACCTTTTCTCCGAGACCATCTATGTTCATGGCATTTCTGCTTGCAAAATGTAAAAGCTTTCTTACTGCTTGAGCATAGCAAGCTTTATTGGGGCATCTCCAGATGGCTTCTCCTGGTTTTTTGACAAGTTTTGTCCCGCAAATAGGGCAATGAGTAGGAAATATTATTTCCTTTTCCTGTCCGGTTCTGCGTTCTTTTATGGGCATAACTATTTCAGGTATTACCTCTCCGGCTCTTTGTACAAGCACCCAGTCACCAATTTTTATATCAAGGTTTTTAATAAAATCTTCATTATGAAGGGTTGCCCTTTCAACAATTACACCACCTATGTTGACAGGTTTCAATACTGCAACAGGGGTTACTGCACCTGTTCTTCCTACTTGGAAAACTACATCCAGAAGCTCTGTGGTAACTTGAGTGGGTTGAAATTTATAAGCAAGGGCATATCTTGGAGAACGAGCCTTTGTTCCGAGTTTTTCCCAGAGAGAAAGATCATTTACCTTTATAACGACTCCGTCAATTTCGTATGATAAGGTATCTCTTATTCTCTCGATATAGTGATGATAATTTATGGCTTCTTTTATATTTTTTACCAACTTTACATGTGGATTGACTTTTAATCCCCATTTAGGAAGTGTATTTAATACCTCCCACTGGGTTTTAAAGTTATATCCTTCAACTTTCCCCATTCCATAGCAAAATATATCAAGTTTTCTTTTAGCTGTAATTGATGGATCAAGCTGTCTCAGAGAACCAGCTGCCGCATTTCGAGGATTTGCAAAAGGAAGCTCACCTTTACGAATTCTTTCTTCATTTAATCTTTTAAATTCATCTTTTGTCATATACACCTCTCCTCTTACATCAATTCGAGAAGGAATATCTGGGACATCCTCTGCAAATTTTCTAAGTCTTAAAGGAATAGTATGAATAGTCTTTAAATTGTTGGTTACATCTTCTCCTACATAGCCATCTCCACGAGTTGCTCCAATCACTAAACTTCCATTTTCATACACCAATTCTACAGCTAACCCATCTATTTTGGGTTCAACCGTATATTCTATATCTTCATCTTCAGGCAATCCTAAAAACCTTTTTATCCTTTTATCAAACTCTATTACTTCTTCTTCATTCATGGCATCATCTAAGGAAAGCATAGGTTCAGCATGAGGAACTTCCCTGAATCCTTCCACAGGTTTAAAACCAACTCTTTGAGTTGGAGAGTCAGGAGTGATTAGTTCAGGATACATTTCTTCCAGTTTTTTTAATTCCCGCATTAGAGCATCATATTCAGCATCAGAAATAACTGGAGAATCAAGTACATAATATCTATAATTGTGATACTCAATTTCTTCTCTTAATTTTTTAACCCTTTCTATAACTTCCTGAGGGATTTTCTTTTTTTCTGTTATTTCTTTTTTCATAACAACTCCTCCTATTACTAATTATAAAGTCTGTGGCAATCTCTTTTATTAATTATAAGATTTAATTTTTAAAATTAAAATATAAAATTTGTTAGAACATTAAAAATGATTTAAAGGAAAGTATTAAAAAACTTTAAAAATAAAATGAAAAATAAAATAAAATTTTAAAATTTGTTTATTTTCAGAAGATAATTTTTAAAATTACTTTTTAAATAAGGTTGACCATTTAAGGAGTTAGAATAAAATATTTAAAAGCTTCAGGATAGAACTTATATAAACTTTAAGGGAGGAACTTTTATGGAAAAAATGTATAGGGTAGGTATAGCTATTTTTTTGATATTTCTTTTTCTAAGTTATATATTTCTTTTCATTTCAAAGAAAGAGTTAATAGGTGCTGAAGAGGTAAAACTTTCTGATGCGGACTGTGTAAAATGTCATAAAAAGGAACCATCTTTAATAGAAAGTAAAGGTGGTAAACATAAAACTAAAGTAGGATGCTTGGACTGTCATAAAGGACATTATCCTTCAATTCCAAAGGAAAAGATGATCCCAGCCTGTTCCGAGTGTCATAAAGGAAAACCACATTATACCCTTGAAAACTGTTTAAGATGTCATTCAAATCCTCATGCCCCTTTAGAAATGGATTTAGCAAAAGGAGAGTTTAAGGCAGAATGTATTAGCTGTCACGAAGGTCCAGGAAAAGAATTGGCAGAATATCCAAGTAAACACAGCTTTTTATATTGTAATACCTGTCATATTAGACATGGTTTTATTCCAGATTGCTTAAAATGTCATAAACCTCATTTGGCAGAGCAAACTTTTGACGATTGCAAGAGTTGCCATGGTGCTCATAAACCTTTAAAAGTTACTTATGGAATGAATGTGCCTAATAAATACTGTATAGTTTGTCATCCTAAATTGGGAGAAATGCTCAATTCTACAACTACCAAACACAAAAAGTTAGCATGTGCTTTCTGTCACAGAGGTCGGCACAGAATTATACCTGATTGTTCAGCCTGTCATGGTTCTCCACATCCACAAGCTATGGTAAAAGGTAAAAAATGTATTGATTGTCATATAGATGCCCATGCACTTGTTAAATAATTTAAGCAGGAGGGAAGATATGAAAAATAAATGGTTAAAAAGTGTTTTATTTATATTTGTTTTAATTTTGGGAATTATATTTTATATGTCAAATGCTTTTACTTTAAGTTCTAAAGAAAAGGAAGGTTCTAAAGTTAAAAAAGTCAAGCCTACATCTGTGGTTCCAGTTAAATTGAGTGGTATATATGTAAAAAATGCGAAATTAAAACCTGATCAACTTTCGGTAATTCCTCCAAAAAAAACAGAGATATATAAAGAGAAAATACAACCCCTTACTGCAGTTGAGTGTGGGAGATGTCATTCTTATCATTTTAATATTATAAAAGAAAAAGGGGGAAAACATCAATTAGAATGTACTTTCTGTCACAAAAAATTTCATGCCTATAATCCAATTAAACAAAACTGGAAAGAATTAATGCCAAAATGTAAAACCTGTCATCTTTTATTTCATGGAGAAAAATTTTCAAATTGTATGGAATGTCATTATAATCCTCATGCACCAAAACTGCCTATGAAAATAACTGCTGAATTTGCAAAAATTTGTGGTAATTGTCATCCAAAAGAGATGAATGAAACTATAAAATATCACAGCAAGCATACAGATATTGGATGTACATATTGTCATGCAAAAACCCATGGATACATTCCATCCTGTTTAGATTGTCATAAACCACATATTGCAGGGCAGACTGTTGAAGAGTGTTTTAAGTGTCATACTCCGCATTCACCTTTAAATATTCCTCCATTTGCTAAGGATACTTCTAATAAAGCGTGTTCAGCCTGTCATGCCACAGAGTTTAACAAGATTTCTACTACCAAGAGCAAACACGGTAAAGTTGCCTGTGTGCAGTGCCATCCTAAACATAAATATATTCCTAATTGTAGAGAATGCCATGGTCAACCTCATAGTGAAGCAATGCTTAAGAAATTCCCAGATTGTCTACAATGCCACATAGATGTGCATAATTTACCTGTTAAAATAGGAGGAAAATAAAAAAATATTTATCAGAAGCCTTGACATGTTTGAATTTATACATAAAATAATAATATAAGAGATTGAAAAAAGGAGGTGAAAATATATGAGAGATAAAAAGTTATATATTTACCTGTTTTTGAGCAGTTTAATTTTAATTTTTATTAGTGTCTTTTCTGTTAAAGTTAAAGTAAGTCACACTATATCTGGCCCTTGCTCTGATTGTCATACTATGCATAATTCTCAGAATGGACAGACGGTGGTGTCTGGAGGTGCTTATAGGGCTCTTACTACAGGAGACTGTGTAATTTGTCATACCGGAACAAATAATGGGACTAATAATATTCCTTATGTTAATTCTGAATCAGCACCTACTTATAATTTTGGAGGAGAAAGAAATACCTTAGCTGGTGGAAATTTTTACTGGGTAACTCAGGATGATACTTATGGTCATAATGTAAATGGTGTTATAACCCCTGATCCCAATCTTTCAGTGCCTCCTGGTTATCTGGCAGATTATAGAGATGGTATGACATGGTCTTCGGGTCAGCCAGTAACCTGTGCTGGAAATTATGGTTGCCATGGGAAATTTGAATCAGGTAATACAACTTTAAATGATCCCTTTGCAGCTATTTCTGGAGCACATCACAAAAATGTAAATCGTGATTGTGGAACAGCTGCTCCTACAGATGTGTATGATAGCTATAGATTTTTGTATGGAATTAAGGGAATAGAAGATTCTGATAGAGAATATACTCTTTCTACTACGAATCATAATGGATATTATGCGGTAGATCAATCACCTACTCCAGGAACTAATAGTGGTTCAATTAATTATCTTTGTGCTGAATGTCATGGGCAATTTCATAATGGAACTTTTAGTAGCAATTATCAATCTCCTTGGCTTAGACATCCAACAGATTATGATATGAATAATGTAAGTGGTAAAGAATATGGAAATTATCCAAACACTTCTATTTTTTCTGGCAAATTAGATGTTACTAATAC
>JAGGXL010000193.1 GCA_021163085.1 Thermodesulfobacterium sp.
CAAGCACGCGTGCAAGTAATGGACGCGCACCGCCACAACCACCTACAGTTACTGTCCATCCCTTAGGTTTACCAATAAATCCCAAATCTTTTATACAGGTTTCTGCACAATCATTTACACATCCAGAAACCCCTATTTTAAATTTAGTAGGTAAAGTCTTTCCGTGATATCGTTTATCAAGCTCGGCTCCCAAGTTTAATGAATCTTGCTGTCCTAAACGGCAAAAGGTGATACCAGGACATACTTTAACACTACGAACACATAATCCTTTAGCAGCCCCTGGAACTACTCCCAAATTTTCCCAAACCTCATCAAGCTCTTCTTCTTTAAAACCTATTAAAGCAATTCTATTAGCACTGGTAATTTTTATAGCTTTAACTTCGTATTTTTTAGCTACTTCCAAAAGTTTTTGCAAAAAATCAACCGTTAATAATCCAAGAGGCACATGAGGGACAATGGCATAGGTTTTCTTATCTCTCTGCAAAACTACGCCTTTTTCTCTGTCTTTTAACATTTATAACCCCCAATTATTTATTTTATTAACTCAAAAGCTTAACATGATAAATCCATTTTTTCCATTGCTAATTTTAGATTTAAAACTTTAAATTTAAAAATAAGTAGTTAAATTTTATTTTTATGTTAAGCAAAACCAAAATAAAAGTATTTTCTTTTGATATGGATGGAACTCTTGTTCCAACTGATTTTGTTGATGCTGTTTGGCTTGAAGGTATCCCTTCTTTATATGCTAAAAAACACAAAATTAGCTTTGAAAAAGCTTATGAAATAGTAACCAGAGCTTATAATGAAGTAGGAGAACACAGAATAGAATGGTATTATCTTGATTACTGGCTAAAAAGATTTGATCTCAAAATAACAAAAAAAGAATTATTTAATATGTATAAAGATAAAATAAAAATTTATAAGGATGCTGAAGATGTAATAAAATCATTAAGCAATCGTTATAAATTAATAGTTTCCTCCAATGCAGAAAAAGATTTTATCTGGTTTCAATTAAAACCTCTTTTACCCTATTTTCACCATGTTTTTTCTGCAACCTCAGATTTCAAAGAAGTTAAAAAATCCCGGGAATTCTATGGAAAGGTTTGTGAACTGCTTAAGGTATCCCCAGAGGAAACTGTTCATATAGGAGATCATCCTGTGTTTGACTACTTAAATCCCCGTAAAATCGGCATAAATGCATTTTTATTAAAAAGAAACGAATATAAAATTGGATTGAAGGTAAAATCACTTAAAAATCTAAAAGAAATTTTAGATCTGCTAAATTTTTAATCTTTTTCTTGAAACTTGACACTTTTTCTCCTACTCTTAGAATAAAATTTAATGAGATTAGCAATTACTTTTGCTTCTAAAAACGAAGTTATTTTACCTATCCATTATAATGAACTTTTGCAAGGATTAATTTACCATCTTTTAGATAAAGCTCTTGCTGAAAAACTTCATAACGAGGGTTTTGTTTACAGAAAAAGAAAATTTAAACTCTTTACTTTTTCTCGAATTTTTGGAAAGTTTAAGAAAGAAGGAAATAAATTTAAAATTTCTTCACCATTTAAATTATTTATTTCTTCTCCTTATACAGAGATGCTTCAAAGTTTTACTTCTAATCTTATTAAAAAACCAGAGATAAGACTTGATCAAAATAAAATCTGGATTGAATCCATAGAAGTTCTCCCAACTCCGGAGATAAAAAAAGAAATTTTTATACGGATGCTTTCTCCTCTTACAATTTATAGCACTCTCTATAGTTCCGATGGTAAAAAGAAAACTTATTATTATAACCCAAGTGAAAAAGAATTTCCAATGCTTATTAAAGAAAATATTATTAAAAAGTATAAAGCTTTCTATAAAAAAATGCCTTCTTCAGAGGAATTTTTTATAGAACCTAATAAGTTAGATAACAGAAATGAGAAAATAGTTATTTACAAAGGTTTTGTGATAAAGGGATGGATGGGAAATTTTAAGCTAAGAGGAGAGCCAGAGCTTTTAAAACTCGCTTATAATGCAGGACTTGGTGCTAAAAATTCCCAAGGTTTCGGAATGTTTGAGATTATACATAAATAAAGTAGCTTTTTTGTGTTTGACTTTATTTCTAAAAATTTTTTAAAGTCTGGCTAAACTGTAAAAATATTTAAAAATACTTTCTCTCAAGTTCATAAAAAAACTATTTTCAATTTCTTATAGGTGGGTTGAAAATACCCATTTTTGCCTAACCAATTTTTAGGGAATTCAGTATTTTTTATTTACGATTGAAGCAAAACTTATCAAAGAAGTAATGAGTTTCTTATTGTTTATTGGAATAGTATAATTTTTTGTTCCGATCAAAATATTTTATAGAAAAATTAATTCGATTCTAAGTTTTTTCAAAGGTAAGTTAACTTGACATTTTAGTTTTTTGAAATATCATTCAAATTATGAATGAAAATTATTCAAGTTTTAAATGGAAATACAAAAAAAGGGTTCTCAGAGAAATTATAGTTCAAATTTTAAAAGATTTTCCTATTGTAGTATTAAGTGGTGCAAGACAAGTGGGTAAAAGCACCTTTCTTCAGGAAGAATTCTCAGAGTTTAAATATCTTTCTATGGACGATTTTTCAGTTTTTGAGCAAGCCAAGGTTGATGCTATCTCTCTTTGGAAGGATGTTGATAAAATAATAGTTGATGAAGCTCAGAAAGTGCCAGAAATTTTTTCAGCAGTAAAACTTACTGTTGATAGAACACATCGGAAGAAAAAATTTATTCTTTCGGGCTCATCTGATCTTCTTCTTATGAAAAATGTTACTGACTCCTTAGCAGGAAGAGCTATTTATCTGGAAATGTATCCTTTAACCATAGGAGAAATTATGGAAAATTTTACAAACTTTGTGAATTTTAAAATTCTTTTTGAAGAAAATTTTAAACTAAACCAACTAAAACAACCACTATTTATCCCAAAACCAATAGAGTATTACCTAATAAAAGGTTTCATGCCTCCGCTTCTTTATGTAGAGAGTCTTCAAAGTGCTATTTTGTGGTGGGAGAGCTATATTAAAACTTATCTTGAAAGAGATTTAAGAGATTTTGCCCGGATAGAATCTTTAATGGATTTTCGCAAAGTAATGAGTTCTGCTGCTTTTAAATGTGCAAATCTAATAAATCAAACAGAAATTGCCAGAGACACAGGTATAAGCCAACCCACGGTATACCGATATTTAAATCTACTCGAAGTAACCAGTATAATAAAAAGGATCTTTCCTTATTTTCCTGCAAGAGCAAAAAGGATAATTAAAACTCCTAAAGTTTTCTTTATCGATCCAGCTTTAGCAGTATATCTAACTGGTTATAGTGAAGAAAAAGTGCTTCAAAAAGCCAGAGAAAAAGGAGCCTTTTTTGAAAATCTTGTTTTTCTACATTTAAAAGTAAATTGTGCAATTTCGCTTCCGAAAGCAGAACTTTATTTTTATAGGGATACAACCGGGTTAGAAGTGGACTTTGTAGTAGAAAAAGGAACCAAAATTGTTGCTTTTGAAGCAAAACTTACGGATTCTCCCTCTTTGAGAGATGTTAAAAATCTTTTAAAGTTTCTTGAAAAGTTTCCTGAGATTTTAAGAGGTGTAGTAATTCATGCTGGAGAAGAAGTAAAATGGCTTCATACTAAAATTTTAGCCCTCCCTTGGTGGTATTTGTAAAAATTAGAAAATAAAAAATAAGCTATCAAAACAGTAGCAATTTTTTAAAAAATTGCTACTATAAAAGTAGAACAATTTTAGATTTTTGTCAGATCTATAATGGCAAGTCAAATTTTATTTAAAAATTTAAAAATTTTAAAAAAATATGATTAAAGAAAATCTCATAAAGGACTTTTTTGCAAGAGATATAAGATTTGACGGAATAAAAAGAGAACTTGAGGTAAACCTTTCAGAAAGAAAAATTATTTCCCTTGTTGGTTCCCGAAGAGCTGGTAAAACCTGGTATTTCTATTATCTCTTTCAAAAAGTCCCTTCACCCATGTATATTAATTTTGAAGACATCGCCTTTAGAAACTTATCTCCTGAAGAATTTTTTGAAGTAATAAAAATTTTTTCTGAAATAAAATATCCTCCTCAAAATCTTCTTCTTGATGAAGTCCAAAATTTAAAAGATTGGAGTGTTTTAATTCGTTCTCTTCATGATAGAGAATTTAAAATTTTTATAACTGGGTCTTCTTCTAAACTCCTGCCAAAAGAAATATCTACTCAATTAAGAGGAAGAACCTTAAGTTATATTCTTCTCCCTTTTTCTTTTAAAGAATTCCTTAAAGCAAAGAAGAATAACCTCCGCCCAGAAGTATTTGAAGAAAGAGGAGTTTTGCTTAAGTATTTAAAAGAATATCTCACTTATGGAGGATTTCCTGAAGTTATTCTTTCTCAAAGTAAAGAGAAAATTTTAAAAGAATACTTAGAAGAAATTTTTTACAAAGATTTTGTGGAAAGGCATGAAATAAGAAGTTTAGAGTTTGGTAAGTTTCTTTTTGAATTTTGTTTCCAAAATTTTTCAAAAGAGATAAGTTTTAAAAAAGTAAAAAATTTTTTTGGTAAAAAAATTTCAGATACTACTCTTTATTCTTATGTTGAAAAACTTCAAGATACTCTGGCAATATTTTTTGTTGAGAGATTTGAAAAATCTTTTTATTTAAGAAGAAGTTTTCCCCGAAAAGTTTATGTCGTAGATATAGGACCTTCAACTATTCTTAGGTTTGAAGAAGACTTTAGCAGAAGAATGGAAAATGTTGTTTTTTTAGAGTTATTAAGACAAACAAATATTAATCCTTTGATAGAAATTTATTACTGGAAAGATTCATCCCAATATGAAGTTGACTTTGTGATAAAAGAGGGAATAAAAGTAAAAAAATTAATTCAAGTAACTTATGCAAATTCTTTTGAGGAAGTAAAACCTCGAGAAATAAGAGCGCTTCTTAAAGCAAAAGAGGTTTTAAAATGTGAAAATTTAATTGTTATTACCTGGGACTATGAAGATGAAAAAGAATGTTCTTGGTTTGGTAAAAAAGGAAAGATTAAATTTATTCCTTTATGGAAATTTCTTTTGGAGTAATACATGGCTTTGCAGCAGAATTTTAGCTCTTTTTTGGTGGTATTTGTAATTCTTTTATTTGCTGTATTACACTTTTTGATCAAAGGGACTTATCACACCATCCCGATCCTTACTCTTTTCCTGCTTCGGGATACTTCTTTCCAAAGCATAATGA
>JAGGXL010000142.1 GCA_021163085.1 Thermodesulfobacterium sp.
CAAGATTTCATCTCTAACTGAATTCTCAAGAGTTTAGCATCTTTTGCCTCTGAAGTATAAAAATTTCCCGGATCAAATGTTCATATTTTAAAAGACCTGTTATATTGGGTTTAAATTTATAACTTCCTTCAATGGTAAATCTCTGTACTCTATCTTTATCTTCTCCTGAAATCATTGCCTTCCAAAATTCTTTCAACACCGCTGCTTCATGATCTATTGTCATTTGTTCCGTAGTTAAAAGAAAATAGGGTGTTCTTACAGCCCACATTTTTTGATAAAAAGTTTTAACTTAAAGAGGTTAAGAGGATCAAAAATAACAGTATTAATTTTTTTCCATTTTTTTACCCCTTTTATTTTTTTAACGCATCAAAAGACCTTTTTTAAGATCCTCTAAAACCTTTTCTCTAAGTTTATAATGTTGCTTTTTTCCTGTTGCAGTCATCGGAAGTTCATCAACAAATGCCCAGTAGCGAGGTCTTTTATGAGGTGGAATCATAGGATGTTTGCTAATAAATTTTTTAAGTTCTTCTAAGGTTAAAGATTTGTCTTTTTTAACTACATAAGCAACTATAGCTTGTCCTCTCAATTTATCAGGGACTCCTATAACAGCACATTGAAGCACCTTTGGATGTTCCTGAATAGCTTCTTCGATCTGAATAGGATATATATTTTCTCCTCCTACAACTATCATATCATCTTTTCTCGAAACTATAGTAAGGTATCCATCTTCGTCCCAAGTAGCAAGATCGCCGCAATAAAACCAATCTTTATAAACTCTTTTTGCCCTTTCTTGAGGTTTATTATAATAATCAAAGGGGCTCGTTAAACTTCTCATAATAACTTCTCCTACCTCTTGATTATTTCTTTCTACCAATTCTTCAGGTTCTACCAATTTATCTGGATAAACTTTTGCAACCCTTACATCAGAAAAAAAGGTTATATTTCTTCCGGCAGTTCCTGCTTTTTTAGGTAAATCCTCAGGTATAAGTAAAGTATTTAAAAAAGTTTCTGAAGTTCCATAGCCATTAAACACATTAGGCGTTAAAATTTCTTTCATCTCTATACAAAGACTCCTATCAAGAGGGGCTCCCATACTTAAAGTTCCTCTAAGAGAATTTATATTATAAGAAAATTTCTTTTGTTCTTCTATTAATACTTTATACATACTAGGAACACCCACAGTAAAAGTAACATTATATTTTTCTATAATTTCTAAAGCTCTTTTAGGAGAAAAAGTTTTCATAGCTACAATTGTAGCTCCTAAGAATAAACCTGGACCAGGTCCACCTAAATAAACGCCTCCTCTATGAAACCAAGGAGAGAGATTAAGAAGGACATCTTCTTTATTTAATCCTAAACATAGAATTGCTTCCAAACAGGTTAGTATTTCGTTAACATTATTTAAAGGAATTCCTTTAGGTCTTCCTGTTGTCCCTGAGGTATAAAGCCTTGTAACCTCAGCCCACGCATCACGGTAAGTCTCTGGAGTTTCAGATAAGGACTTATCTTTAATAAACTCATTGTAAGAAATTCCTAAATCACATGTTCCATCTTCTATGTATATTAATACTTTTGGCTTATGTTGAGCTAATTCCAAGGCATTTTTAACTTTTTCACTTAAAGAAGCTTGAAAAATAAAAACATAAGGTTTTGAATCATCTAAAATATAGGCAGTTTCTCCTGGGGAAAGTCTAAAATTTATGGGACAATTTATAGCTCCTATTTTTTGGGAAGCTAAATAAATAAAAGCAAATTCAGGTAAATTCATTAATTGATAAACTATCACATCCCAAGGTTTTACTCCACTTTCAAGTAAAGCATGAGCAAGTTTATTAACTTCAAAATTTAAAGTCTCATAATTCCATTTTTTATCTTTTTCTGCATCAATTAAAGCAATTTTATCTTTATACCTTTCTACATTTTTCATAAAATTTCTAATATAAAGAAAGTTTTTATCAAAAAGCCTTTTAAAATACTTTACATCATAGGTATACATTATTTCTTACCCCCTTCCCAAGCCTTTATTATTAAACAAGCATTTATTCCTCCAAAACCAAAAGAATTTTTTAAAACTGTTTTAACTTTTCTCTTAATTACTTTTTGAGGAACATAATTGAGATCGCATTCTGGATCAGGATACTCTAAATTTATAGTTGGTGGAATAGTTTCTTCTAAGATGGTTTTTATGGAAAAAATGCTCTCAATAATTCCTGCTGCTCCCCAAGTATGTCCTATCATTGACTTATTAGCTGAAATGGGTATCTTGTAAGCATATTCTCCAAAAACTTCCTTTATAGCTTTCGTTTCTATAACATCGTTTAAAGGAGTCCCTGTTCCATGGGCATTTATATAATCTATTGTTTCTGGTTCAATTTGGGCAGATTTTAAAGCCATTTTCATACATTCTTTTATACTTTGAGCTGAAGGCTCAGGAGCAGTGGGATGATAAGCATCACAGGTTGATCCAAACCCTACTATTTCAGCAAGTGGAGTTTTCCCATTCTCCAAGGCATTTTCTAAGGATTCTAAAATAACACAGCCTGAACCTTCTGCTGGCACAAAACCACTTCGCAATTTATCAAAAGGTCTACTCGCTTTTTCCGGGGCTTCATTCCATTTTGCATCAACAATAGCTCCTAAATTTTCTAAACTTGCCATTATGGCAGGTTTAATTCCTGAATCAGCTCCTATAACAAAGGCAATATCAATTACATCGTTTTTTATCAATTCATAAGCCAGCCCCAAAGCTTTTGTCCCGGAAGAACAGGCTTCCTGTAAAAAATATTGGGGACCTTTGGCATTAAAAATTCTTGCTACCTCTCCTGCTGCAGTATTTGCTGATAAATTAATAATACCTAAGGGTGAAACTCTTTTAGAACCGAATTTTAAATACTGTAAAATTATCTCTTCAAAAGTTGAGGGAGCTCCTAATGCACTTGCACCAATTATTGAAAATCTAAAAGGATTTTTAACAAAATCTTTTTTAAATTTCCAATTTTCAGCTACAAGAAGTGCTACAGAAACAAAAAGATGGAACATTCTATCATTTCTTCTAATAAATTTAGGATCTAAAAATTTCTCGGCTTTAAAATCTCCACATTCGCCAGCAATTTGACATTTATGATTTTTTGGATCGAAAAAGCTAATTTTTTTAATTCCAGAAACACCATTTTTTAAATTATTCCAGCAATCATTTAATCCTACACCAAGAGGTGTAATAACTTCCATTCCTGTAACTACAACTCTTTTCATTATTACACTTGTTTTATTAAAATTTTTTAGTAAAATTTTAAAAACTTTTTATCTAAATATTTTTAATTTAAATTATTAAAAAAATCTTAAAAGAGTAAAGAGTTATGATTAAATATTCTTTTTCTGAAGAGCAAAAAATTTTAATTGATTTAGTCACTCAGATTGGAGAAGAATATATAAAACCTTATGCATTAAAATGGGATGAAGAAGAAATTTTTGACGAAAAACCTATTAAAGCCTTAGCAGATGCAGATCTTTTTGGAATAATTATTCCTAAAGAATATGGTGGATTAGGATGGGGAAATTTTGAAATGTGCCTTGCAGTGGAGAAACTTTCTTATTATTGTGCAGGAGTTACTACTACTTATGCAGCATCTTTCCTTGGAAGCTACCCTTTTATTCTTTTTGGAAATGAAGAACAAATGAAAAAATATCTTCCTGAAATAGCAAAAGGAAAAAATTTGTGTGCCTTTGCTTTAACAGAACCTCAAGCAGGAAGTGATGCCTTCGCTATAAAGACTACTGCGGAAAAAGATGGAAATTTTTACATATTAAATGGTATGAAGCAATGGATAACAAACGGTGGTATAGCTGACATTTACATTGTAATTGCTGTAACTGACCCCTCGAAGGGTGCCAGAGGTGCAAGTGCATTTATTGTAGAAAAGAACGATCCTGGTTTCTCTGTAGGTAAAAAAGAAAAAAAACTTGGATTAAGGGCATCAGTTACCACAGAGCTTTTCTTTAATGATTGCAAAATTCCTAAGAACAGATTGCTTGCAAGAGAAGGAATGGGATTTATAGTGGCTCTTAGAACCTTAGACTTTGGAAGATGTGGGGTAGGGGCTCAAGCTCTTGGAATAGCGCAAGCTGCTATGGAAGTTTCTCTTAAACATGCTACATCAAGAATACAATTCGGACAACCCATTTACAACTTTCAAGCAGTAAGTCATACATTTGCTGAAATGGCTATTAAAATAGAAGCAGCAAGAGCCTTAGTTTATAATGCTGCCAAATATGTCGACAGTGGTGCTAAAGATATTACAGGCATATCATCTATAGTAAAATGCTTTACCAGTGATATTGCCATGTGGGTTACTGAAAGAGCCATTCAAATGATGGGTGGTTTTGGATATATGAGAGATTATCCAGTTCAAAAATATTTCAGAGATGCAAAATGTCTTCAAATTTATGAAGGAACTAACGAAATCCAGAGAAATGTAATAGCAAGAGAATTGGTTAAACATTATAGATAACGAGGCAGTTTAAATGGAGAAAATAATAGTATGTATTAAAGGTGTTCCTGAACCAGGGAGTGTAAAAGTTGATCCTAAAACCCATACTTTAAAAAGGGAAAGCATGGAATTAATATTAAATCCTAACGATAGATCAGCCTTAGAGATGGCTGTAAGGTTAAAAAACGAGTATAATATGGAAATAGTGGCAATTTCCATGGGGCCTCCTAATGTTATTCCTCTACTTAAACATGCTTATGCTTTAGGAATTGATCAGATGGTGCTTCTTTCTGATAGAGCTTTTGCTGGGTCAGATACTCTTGCAACAAGTTATGTTTTAGCAGAGGCTATTAAAAAGCTTTCTCCTTTTTCGCTTATTTTAATGGGTCTCAAGTCGATTGATGGAGAAACAGCACAGGTTCCTTCAGAAACAGCAAGTTTGCTTGGTATTCCTTCACTTACCAATGTAAAAAGCCTTTTTATGGAAGATAATAAATGGATAGCTATAAGGGAAATTAAATATGGAGAGGAAGAAGTTGAAGTAGAAGGACCTTTAGTTTGTTCTGTTTTACCTACAGCTTTTGACTACATAAGACCGCCATCTTTAAAGAGGCTTTTAGAAGTAAAAAATAAAGAACCTATGGTATGGCAAGCAAGTGATTTAAATTTGGATTCTCAAAGATTGGGGCTTAATGGATCACCAACTCAGGTAGTGGAAGTTATTGAGAAAAAAATAGAAACTAAAGGTGTTATTTTGGAAGGTGAACCAGAAGAGCTTGTAGAAAAATTAATAGAAGTGCTTAAGGAAAAAAGATTGATAAAAAATTAATGAGGTAAAGGATGCTTGAAAGAGTAAAAATAGAAAACCTGTCTAAAGGCAACATTTTAGCTTTTGGAGAATTTTATAAAAATGAGTTAAACAACTCAAGCTTAGAGATACTTTCTCCTTTAAAAGAGGTAGCTCAGGCTTTAAATAAAAAACTTATTCTACTTTTTTTGATAGGTTCTCTGGAGGATATTAAAAATCTGGAAGAAATAAAAAGATCCATAGCAGATGAGGTATGGTTTGTAATAAATAATGAATTAAAAGATTTTAAAGATGACCTTTATACTGAAGTTCTTATTCAAATAGTCAAGTCTTCTCAACCTTATGGACTTTTCTTTCCTGCAACAAAAATAGGGATGTCTTTAACTCCAAGAGTTGCAGGAGCATTAAAAGTAGGGCTGTGTGCTCATGTTAATTATTTAGAAGTAAAGGATAATCAAATTGTAATGTCAAGACCAACATATGGAGAAAACATAATCGCTAAACTTGTGTCTAAAAGTTCTCCTGTTATGGCTACTATATCTTTGGGAGCTTTTAATATAAAGTATGGAGAAAAAGAGCCCTTAATGAAAGAAATAATCTTTCCAGAAAATTTTTCCTGGAGTAGCAAACTAAAAATAAGAAACTTCATTCCTTCTAAGAAAAAACCTACCAAACTCTCTACAGCTAAAGTAGTGGTTTCAGGGGGAAGGGGACTTAAAAATAAAGAAACCTTCCAAAAACTTTTTGAGCTTGCAGAAATTTTAGGAGCTGAAGTTGGAGCAACCCGTCCAGTATGTTATGAAGGTTGGGTAGAAGAAGAAAAAATGATAGGGGTGAGTGGAGTTACTGTTAAACCAAAGGTTTATATCGGTTTTGGTATTTCGGGAGCTCTACAGCATACAGTTGGAATGGAAAACTCCGAGTTTATAATTGCAGTGAACACAGATAAAGAAGCCCCCCTTGTTAAAATGGCAAATCTGGCTTTAATAGGAGATGCAAAAAAAATCCTTGAGCTTTTACTGAAAAAGTTAAAAAATTAATGTTTTTAATTTTTTAAAGTCTTCCTCTAAAATTTTTTTAATCTTCGGAAATCTTATACCAGCTGCTGGATGGTAGGTAACAAAAAATTTCCTATTTTTTTCTTCTATCCATTTTCCTCTAAAATCTTTTAGCTTTTTATCAGGAAAAAATACCGAAAAGGCTACTTCACCTAATAAAATAAGTATTTCTGGATTAATAATTTCAATTTGTTTCTTTAACCAAGGGAGACAGGCTTCAATTTCATTCTTTTTGGGTTTTCTATTAACTGGAGGTTGAGGAAGACACTTTAAAGGAGAGGTTATAAAGATTTCTTTTCTATTTAGACCTGCTAATTCAAGAAGATAGTTCAAAAATTTTCCTGCAGGACCAACAAAGGGTCTCCCTGTTTTATCTTCCTGAACACCAGGAGCCTGTCCTATAATCATAACTTTTGTATTAGAAGAACCCTCTCCAGGAACAACATTATTTCTCATTTTCCACAATTCGCATTTTTTACATTTTTTTATTTTTTCATTTAATTGTGTTAGTTCTTTTTCCTTGGTTTTCATTTTTCAACCAGACTTTTTAACCTTTCTTCTAACCTTTTTATATGATCTCCCTGCCAATAAAGCTTCTTGCACTGAGGACAATAATTAAATTCATTATAAAATTGATATACCTTCGGAGGAATTAAATCCTTAAAGGTTTCCTTTTTAACTGGAACCAACTCTTTTCCACAAATACTGCATATATTAAGTTTAAGCTCAGTATTCAGATTTAATTTGTTTATGAGCATCTTAAGCTGTGCTTTCAGACTATCTCTTGGCAAAAGTAAGTATTTAACTCCTACTTTTTCAAGAAATTCTGCAGTGATAGGACTCGTAATAAGAAATATTTTGTTCTTATGTTTAAATATTTCTTTTCTTGTTATCTTATCCTCACAGACAGTAGTTTTATATCCCAAAAATCTTAACCATTTGTTTAAACCTTTGAGAGAAGCTTCAAGAAAAAATTCCATTATAAATTTTAAAATTTAATTTTCCCTTTTCTTTTCCCAACCTGGCAAAAGGTGCAATTCTAGAATTTGCTCAATTTTAACTTCAGCAGGAGCACCTGTAAGCAAACACTGAGCTCTCTGAGTTTTTGGAAAAGGAATCACCTCTCTTATACTTTTTTTACCAAGCATCAGCATAATTAGACGATCAAGCCCAAAAGCTATCCCTCCATGTGGTGGAGCACCGTATTCTAAAGCTGTAAGCAAAAATCCAAACCTTTCTTCTGCTTCTTCAGGAGAAATTTTTAACAATTCAAAAACTTTTTTCTGAATTTCTTTTTTGTGAATACGAATACTTCCTCCACCTACTTCTACTCCATTCAATACAATATCATAGGCTCTTGATTTTACTTTTAAAGGATCAGTTTCAAGAAGAGGAATATCTTCCTCCTTTGGATGAGTAAAAGGGTGGTGAACTGATACCAAACGGTTTTCTTCTTCATCCCATTCAAACAAAGGAAAATCAACTATCCAAACAAAGCTAAATTTTTTCTCAGGAATAAGATTCAGCTTTTTAGCTAAATGAATTCTCAACTCTGCCAGCACTAAGTTAGCAATTTCTTCCTTATCTGCAACGAAGAAGAATGTTGCAAAGTCTTCCAAAGGATTAAAAATTTCTTCCAGTTTTTCTAAAACCGATTTCTCAAAAAACTTTACAATGGGAGAAGACCATTTTTCTTCATAGGATTTTGCATTTTTATTATATTTTATCCAGGCAAGGCCTTTTGCCCCCAGTTCCTGAGCAAATCCAGTTAGTTCATCAAGTTCTTTTCTGGAAAAATTAGCAGAAGCTTTGAGACCTTTTATAATACCACCAGAATCTAAAGCACCTCTAAAAACTTTAAAAGATGTATCTTTAAACAATTCTGAAAGTTCCTTTAATTTCATATCAAATCTAATATCTGGCCTATCTGTTCCATAATTTCTTAATGCATCCTCGTAAGAAATCCTGGGAAATGGTGTATCCAAGGTTATATTTAAAACTTTTTCGAAAAGATAACTCAAAAGTTCCTCAACCAGACTCATCACATCATTTTCATCTACAAAAGACATTTCCATATCAAGTTGGGTAAATTCTGGTTGACGATCAGCTCTTAAATCTTCATCTCTAAAACACCTTACTATCTGATAATATTTATCCACTCCAGCAACCATTAAAATCTGTTTAAATAGTTGTGGAGATTGAGGTAATGCATAAAATTTTCCTGGATAAAGTCTACTGGGAACTAAATAATCTCTTGCTCCTTCAGGAGTGCTTTTAGTTAAAAACGGCGTTTCGATTTCCAAAAAACCTTTATTGTTTAAAAACTCTCTTATAGTTTGGTTTACCTGATGTCTAAAAATGAACAGCTTTAAACCGTCTAAGGCTCTCATTTCTAAATAACGATATTTCAAACGCACAGCTTCTGAAACCTCAGAAAGATCCTCATCCATAGGGAAGGGAGGAGTTTTGGAAGTATTTAAAATTTCCACATCATTTGCAACAAGTTCAATTTCTCCTGTGGGAATTTTGGGATTTTCCATTCCAGGGGGTCTTTTTCTTATTAAACCTTTTATACTGATTACATATTCTATTCTTATGGAATCTGCCAGTTCGTGTATTTCCTGGTCAAGACCTTCTTCAAAAACTACTTGCAAAAGCCCAGTTCTATCTCTTAAATCTAAAAATATAACTCCCCCGTGATCCCTTCTTCTTAAAACCCATCCAGAAACTACAACTTCCTTACCTATAAATTCCTTATTAAGTTTTTCTATATAGTGAGTTCTTTTTAACCTCATTTAACACAAAACCCTCCTTTTATATTTTTAGATTGAAATATTTAACTGCATTTTTCGTGGTCTTTTCAGCAACAATTTCCAAATCAATATTCTTTATTTCTGCCACCTTTTGAGCTGTATATATCAAAAAAGCTGGCTCATTTCTTTTTCCTCTTACAGGATGCGGAGCTAAAAAAGGACAGTCAGTTTCTAACACCAACCTGTCTATGGGAATAAATTTAACAGCATTTCTTAAATTTTCAGCCTTCTGAAAGGTTACAACCCCCGGGATAGAAATCAATCCTCCTAAATCAAGAATTCTGGAAGCAATAAACTTATCTGAAGTATAACAGTGGAAAAGGAGTTTCAATTCTGTATAATTTTTTAAAATGTTTAACGCTTCATTCCAAAATAAATGCTCTCCTCTCAAATGAAGAATAACAGGCTTGCTATATTTTTTAGCTAATTCTAACTGTATGATAAAATGTTCTATCTGGACCTCCTTAGGTGAATATTCCTTTACCCAGTCAAGTCCAATTTCTCCTACAGCACACACCTTGCTTATATTCTCTTCTAAAAATTTATAATCTTCTTCTCTAATTTTTTTGGTTTCGTGAGGATGAAATCCGATCGCAGGTTTAATAAAATCAGGATATGACTCTGCAAGTTTCAGAGCTTTTTTGTTAGTATTTATATTTATTCCAACAACTACAACTTGACAAACATGGTTTTCTTTTGCTCTTTTTATTACATCTTCTAAATCTTTCTTAAATTCTGGAAAATTTAAATGTGCATGAGTATCAATAAGCCTCATTTTAAAAAACTCCACACAAAGGAAATTAAAATATACAAGCTCATAAATATAACCACAGCTCCAGAAAATGGAACATCCCACAAAACAGAAATTAAAATCCCTCCAATGATTCCTAAAACATTTAATAAAGTAGTATATAATATTAAAAATCTAAAATTTTTTATAAATTTTAATACTAAACTTGTTGAAAATATAAATAAAACTGAAACTAAAAGTATACCCATTAACTTAACACCAATTATTATTTGTAAAGTAATTAAAATTAAGAAAAAGAAATTGGCAAATTTAAAGTCAATGCCTGGAAGCTCTTTGTCTGTAAGCTGAGCTATCCATAAAGGGTAATACTTGAAAAATAAAAAAAGGGTTAATATAAAAACTATAAGACTTTCATAAAATTCTTTAGAACTAATACCAATCAAGCTCCCAAAAAGATAAGAAAGGATTTTTGCATCATATTGATAAGTCTTGGCAGCAATTATGAGAGCTAATCCCATAGCTAAATGAGCAACTATAGAGGTTGAGGTATCCTCGTAAAATTTCGTTTGTTTTTTAAAAACCCAGATTAAAGAGGCAAAAAGTAAAGTAAAAATACTTATAAAAGGAAAAGAAAGAAAAGAGGGGAGTTTATCTGAAATTATAGAAGCTAAGATTACAGCTAAAAAGTATATATGAGTTAAGGCATGAGGGAAAAGGGCGTTTCTCTTTAAAATAAGAAATGGAGCAGTAAAAGAAATTGAGACTCCAAGAATTATCCCCGACAAAATTCCCCATTTTATTAAACTTATAGAATTCCATATAAAATCCATAATTTTTACCAGTGGGTATGCTCAATTTTATGGTATTCCGGAAAAAATTCCATTTTTTTTGCAACTTCACAAAAGCTTTCATGATCCCCATGAAAATAAAGTTTCTGATTTATACAGGCAACTTTATTAACCCATTTAGTTAAAAGCCATGTTTCGTGAGTTACTAAAACTATGGTAAGCCCCTTTTTATGAATTTCTTCCAGAGTTTCGTAAAAGATCTCCTGACTAAAAAAATCTAATCCAACTGATGGTTCATCAAGTATTAAAAACTCTGGACCCAAAATAAGAGCTCTTACTATATATGCCCTTTGAAGCTGTCCATAAGAAAGTTCTCCTAATCTTTTATGAAGAATATTTTTTATACCGAATTTTTCCACAAGCTCATCTATTAGCGTTGAATTAAAGGTATTCTTATACCACTTAAATGGTAATAAAAGAAAATCTTTGACAGAAAGAGGAGTTAGATGATCCACCAGATCTCCCGCTCTTTGAGGAACATAACCAATTTTATACCAGTCTTTAAAATCTTTAATTGTCTTTTCCCATAAAAATATCTCACCTTTTAGAGGTTTTAAAAAGCCGAGGATACACTTTACAAGGGTAGTTTTTCCTCCTCCATTAGGTCCAATTAAAGCTAAAAAGTCTCCTTTTTCTACCTTTAGATTAATATTTTCAAGAATTAAATGCTTTTCGTAAGAAAATGACAAATTTCTGATTTCAATAATTGTTTGACTCATAAAGGCTCTTTATTTCTTCCCATATTTGGTCAAGCTCTTTAATGCTGAGATCTTTCCAAGATAAACCTCTATTTTCTACTTCTTTTTCAAGGAGTTTAAAACGATTTTCAAACTTGGCTAAAGCAATTTTCAAAGCCTCTTCAGGATTAATATTAAGCTTTCTTGAAAAATTTGTTATACTAAACAGAAGGTCTCCTATTTCTTCTTTCAGTTTTTCTTTTGAAGAGTTTTTTAAAGTATTTTCAATTTCTTCTATCTCTTCCTTTATTTTGTCAAGCACATCTTCTCCTCTCTCCCAGTCAAACCCCACTCTACCAGCTCTTTCTCCCAACCTGAACGCTCTTTGCAGGGCTGGCAAGCTTTTAGGAAGATTGCCAAGAACCGAAGATTCTTTTCCTTCTTTCTTCTTAATTTTTTGCCATTGGTATATTACCTCTTCAGCACTTTTAGCAACTTCTTTTCCAAATACATGTGGG
>JAGGXL010000165.1 GCA_021163085.1 Thermodesulfobacterium sp.
CCTTATATATAGCTACAATGTCCTCTTTTTTGATAAGCTCTTTAAAGTTTTCAAATTCATTACTTTTGAATATTTTCTCTATAATTTCTCTTACTTTTTCTGAAATATTTTTTCTTTGTGGAAGAGGCTCTTGATAAAAGGCTAAAGCTTTTTTTATGTAAAATTCTACTTTTTTCTTAAATTCCTCTAAATTTAGAGAAAAAGAAAAAAAATCTTTCTCTGCAATCAGAAGATTTTCCCAGATATAATGTAAAATCTCTCCCAGAATGATGTGGTTGGTTTTTTCTTTTAAAATTTTTAAAGAAACCTTTCCCTGATTAAGTTTTACAGGCATAATAAATTTTAAAATATTTTAAAGATATTTATATTTTAACTCTTGTCAAACCTTTATAAAAGGTATATTTTTTCTTTTTTAGAGAGTAATTTTAAAAACTTATGGAGGAGAAGAATGGAAATAGAGATTTTTTTAGCTGAAGAAGAAAAGAGAAAGGTTCCTGATTTTGAAGAGCTTTCTTTTGGGAAAATCTTTACCCCTCACATGTTTATAATGAAATATGAAAAAGATAAAGGCTGGCATTCTCCACAAATTAAGCCTTTTTCCAATATTGAGCTTCATCCTGCAGCTGTAGGTTTACATTACTCTCAATCGGTTTTTGAGGGATTGAAAGCTTATTACGGAGTTGATGGAAAGATAAGGTTTTCCCGTATATGGGATCACATTGCAAGGCTTAATCGCTCTGCTGAAAGATTGTGCATTCCTCAGATTGACCCTGATTTTGTTTTTAAAGCAATTAAAACTCTTGTCTCCATCGATAGAGAGTGGATACCAAAGAAAAAAGGAGCAGCACTTTATATAAGACCACTTATTTTTGCTACCCAGCCCACTCTGGGGCTTAAAGTAAGCTGTGAATATCTTTTTATTATAATACTTTCTCCTGTAGAAGCTTATTATAAAGAGGGGTTTAACCCTGTTAAAATTTATGTAACCACTGAATATGTAAGAGCCTGTCTAGGAGGAACAGGAGAGGCAAAAACTGGTGGTAATTATGCTGCCAGTCTTAAAGCTCAGGAACTGGCACATAAAAAAGGATATACCCAGGTTCTCTGGCTTGATGCTAAAGAGAGAAAATATGTGGAAGAAGTGGGGAGCATGAATATCTTTTTCTATTTTGAAAATGAACTTGTTACCCCTGCCCTTACAGGTTCAATTCTGCCAGGTGTTACAAGAGACTCGGTTTTAAAGTTGGCTCCTAAACTTGGTATTCCAGCAAAAGAAAGAAAAATTTCCATAGACGAAGTAATAGAAGGTATAAAAAACAATACCTTAAAAGAATGTTTTGGAACAGGAACAGCTGCAGTTATAAGCCCTGTAGGCGAAATTTGCTATGAAGATAAGTCATACTTAATTAACAACGGAAATACAGGAGAGCTTACCAAAACACTTTTTGATTACATTACAGGAATTCAGTATGGAGAGAAAGAAGATATCTTTAACTGGACCGTTATTTTAGAAGATTAAAAATCTACCACCCTTCTTGCTTTAGCAATTTCTCTCTGGGCTGAAACCGCCTTATCCAATTCCAAGTCTGCTGCCTCTTCCAGCCCTTTTTCTCTTAAAATCTGACTTCTTGCCATGTAAGCAGCTGGATAAATAGGCTCAAGATCAATAGCTTTGGTGAATAACTCCAACGCCTTGTCTAAATCCTTTTTACGATAATATACCTGCCCTAAGCGAAAGTAAAGCCTTGCATTTTCTGACTCTATTTCTATAGCTTTCTCTAAATCATTTTGTGCAAGTTCTATTTCTCCTTTCTGCATGTATATAACAGCTCTTGCTTCCAATGCCTTGGTGTGATTTGGATCCAATTCAAGAACTTTGTTAAAAATTTCTAAAGCTTCATCAAATTGCTTTAAAGTAAGTATTTTTGCACCTTCTAAAAAAAGTTCTTCTATATCTACGCCCATAAAATTATCCTCCTTTTTTAAAATTTTTCTAATTTTGAAATTTTATCTTTTATTTTAGATTTATGCAAGAGTTCACATTGTAAAAATTCAAAAATTTTCTTTTACAGGTGCTTTTTACAAGACGAGAATCTTTTAAAATTTTCTGAATTTCTAAGGTTATCACAATGATAGCTTTGTGCACTTCTTCTGTAAGATATGGCTTGTCTGAATCGTGAATGGCAATAATTATCTTTTTTTTCTTTATATTACAAGGTTTAACAGTGACAAAAAATCTCTGTTTAAAAACCCCTTTTACAATCAGTGTATCTATAAGGATTCTATCTTCCTTGTAGTAAATATCCAATAGTTTTATAACCTCTTTTTCTCTTTTCCAGACAATTCCTCTTGGTAATTTTTTTGCCAGTTCAAAAAAGTCAACTTTTTCATTTACTTCTAATATGTTTTCAGGCAAAATTTCCTCCTTTAAAAATTTTGCTAAAGGATAAAATTTATATACCCATTCAGGAATTTCAACTATTTTATGTTTTTTAAACCCAACATAAAAAAGCGGTAAACCTTGGGAAAGCCATTTTCTTGCATATTTAGTTAAATAGTAATCGATTAAGTTGATTTTTACAGGACTATCCCAGAGAGGTAAAAAGGCTGGGCATTCAGAAAAAAGCTCTGCAACTTCCTCAGCATACTCCTTACAATCAGTAACCATAAGAAAGAAACCTTCTAAAGTTAGTCTATCAGCAATAAGCCAGACAAAAGGCTGAAATAAGCCAGACAAAAGGCTGAGAAATTAGTCTTCTCTTTTTATGCTTTTTTTTAAACCAAGGATCAGGAAAATTTATGTAAACTCCTGAAAGAGTTTCTCTTTCTAAAAATTTAGAAATAAACTTTGAACCTTCTATATGCATAAGTTTTACATTTTTCAGCCCTTCATTTACCACTCTATTTGCTGCTTTTTTTAAGTATTTTTTTGAAACCTCAACACCAATAAAATTTGATTCGGGATTCTTTTTAGCAACCCAGACAATAAATTCTCCATTCCCAATTCCTATTTCTAAAAAAAGCGGAGCCTTTCTTTTAAAGATCCTTTCCCAGTCCGGTTTGATTTCAAGTTCATTTTCTTTTAATACTATTTCCTTAAGTTCCATAATTATCCTTATTGTCTAAAATTAAAATTTCCAGTAAAATTAAAAAATCTATGAGATTGGAAAATATCCTTAATTTTTTAAAAATTACAATTATAACCTTTTTTAAAAAACTTCAAAAAGATGATGTTCTACTTAGTGCTCAGGGATTAACTTTTAATACCCTTCTTACTTTAGTTCCCCTTTTAGGTTTGGTTTTTTCTATAGGAAAAATCTTTATTCCTCAGCAAAAACTAATGGAACAGATATTTATAAATATTGCTCAATATCTCACTCCTGAAGCTACCAAAAAAGTTATGGACACCATTTTAGAATTAGTTAAAAAGCTTGAAACTTTCCCACTCGGTAAATTCAGCCTTATAGGTTATTTTGTTATGGGATTAGGGCTTCTTTTCCAGATTGAAGGAATATTAAACAGAATCTTTGAAAGCTCAAAAAGAAGAAAATTTACACAACGAATAACATTTTTCTGGGTATGTATGACTATAATTCCCTTTCTCTTATTTATGCCTGTATCTTTTCATTCTTACCTCGGAAAGTTTTTTAATATTTCTATACTAATAATCATCACACTTTTTTTCTTCTTAATGTATATATATTTTCCTGCAAAAGATGTTCGCAAAAAAGAAGCTCTCATCGGAGCGCTTTTCTCAACCATTTTATGGACTCTATCTTCTTATCTTTACTCCTTTTATGTTAAATACGCAGTGGGTTACTCTAAAGTCTACGGTTCGCTTTCAGCTATACCTTTGTTTTTAATATGGTTATTTATAAACTGGCTGGTATTTCTTCTGGGAGCCGAGTTGGTAGTATTTTTAGAACAAAAATGCTGGAGAAGGATTCCTATAAATCTTCCTCACCCGTATCTAAAACTTTATATACTTTATCTCTTAGGAAGATTTTTTACTGAAGGTAAAAACTGCAACATATTTAAAATTTCAGAATACTTAAATGTCTCTCCTATTTTTTTAGAGTCTCTTTTACAAGAGCTGGAAAAAGAAGGTTTTATAGCTGTAAAGGACGAAGAAGTGTTTTTTGTTAAACCTCTACAAAGTATAAAAATTGGACAAATAATAGGACTTAACGATGTTAAAGAATTGCCAAAACTTCCAGAGATTAATAATTTTATAGAAAAAATATCCAGTTTGACACAAAATCTTTCTCAAGTTACTTTAAATGATTTATTAAAAACTTAACTTTCGTAAACTATTTTTCCCATATCTCTTATATCATATCCTCCTAAGGATAAAACCGCTTTTTTAAATTCCTTGTCATTCTTTATTACATTAAGAAGTGCTTGGATAATCTCCAACTCTAAAAACTCTTTTGCAATCAGGATATCGTATCTTTCTTCTGCTACCGGAATAAAATCGAGATCCAATGCTTTTGCTGCAGCCAAAATACCCAACCCTACATCTGCTCTTCCACTTACAATAGCCTGTGCAACCCCCATATGTGTATATTCTTCATTTTCGTATCCTCTAATTTGGGAAGGATTTATTCCCATTTCCCTCAAATGCTTATCTAAGAGAAGTCTTGTCCCAGAACTAGCCTGTCTATTAATAAAAATAATGTCTTCTCTTTTTAAATCTTCAAAACCTTTTATATTCTTTGGGTTTCCCTTTCTTACAATCAACCCTTGAGTTCTGTATACCAAATTTATTAACACCACCTTTTTTTCAGGCAAAAGCATTTTGATAAAAGGTATGTTATACTCTCCAGTTTTTCCATCCAGAAGATGAGTTCCTGCTATATGTGCTTCTCCTTTTTTTATAGCAATAAGTCCTCCCATAGAACCGACATGAGCAGAAGAAAAACTTATATGGGAATATTTTTTTCTTAAATAATTATAAAGAATATCCAGAGTATTATCATGACTTCCTATGCAAACAATGGTATTATCAATTTCTTCCTTTGATTTCCAGAGATAGACATCTACAGTCTGTCCCTGAGAATATCCTTCAGAGCCAGAAGGTATTACAACATAGCCATCTGCTCTTACAACCGACATAAGAAGGCCTGCACCTCTTCCTACAGGAGAAACAATATACTTATCTCCAACCTTTCCCACCTTAACCCTTAAAAATTCGTCAACCCCCATACCTGAAGATATACCTCTTGAAAGCGTTGCCTGAATTTTTTCTACTCTTCTTAGCTTTGCACCCAAGTACATTTCTACAAGTGGTTTGACAAATAGATGATAACAAATATAGGCTGAAACAGGATAACCAGGAATTCCCAGAACAGGCTTATTTTCAACAAATCCCGCTATAAAAGGCTTACCGGGTTTTATAGCCACACCATTTATAATAATTTCCCCGATTTTGTTCAATACCTTGTAAGTAAAATCCTCCTTACCATAACCAGAACCTGCGTTTAGAAGAATAAGATCACATTCCTCGCAGGCTTTCAAAATACTTTTTTCTATATCTTTCTCTTCATCTTTAGCAATTGGATATACCTTAGGTTCTCCGCCGTCTTCTTTAATAAGATTTGCTAAAACTGAGGAATTATATTCAATAAGAGCCGGAGGCTTTAAAGCCCTCTCTTCTATCCTTTCCGGTTCTATTAATTCTGAACCCGTAGGAATTATTCCTGCTATGGGCTTTTTTCTTACTTTTATCTTTAAAATCCCGCTTGCAAGCATAGCACCTATATCTACAGGTCTGATAAAGTAGTTCTCAGGTATTATAAGCTCTGTAGCAACTATGTCCTCACCAACAGATCTTACATCATGATATGGTGGATAAGCTTTATAAATTTCGATGTAATTTTCATAAACATTAACTTCCTCAACAGGAATAACTGCATCAAAATCCTCTGGAAGCGGATCTCCTGTTTCAATCCAGATAGCTTCTTTTCCAATTTCTAACTTTACAGGATCTTTTTCTGTAGCAGAAAAAGTACTTTTTGCCCTGACTGCATAACCGTCCATAG
>JAGGXL010000126.1 GCA_021163085.1 Thermodesulfobacterium sp.
GATTTCCGCCTCTCCAAGTTAAACAATCTATTTTAGAATCAGAGGTGTGATAATTGATATCAATTGAAAACAAAGTGTCAGGCTTAAAGTGTTTAATAAATATAGGATGAGTTACAAAGTTTTCATTACTTACAATAAATCTTTCTTTAAGAACTATTTCTTCATTTCCTGTTGATAATATAGCTTTTACTATAACTTCAAAATTACCATGTCCCCAACCTTCTAGATACAAAAAGTCTAGATTAGTATACAAAATATATGGAGATAAATATAACACATTTTGAAAAGACCATAAACTTTTTTCAGTCTCAATGAATTTTATTATTGGGCAATATTCTTCTGATTTTATATTCGAATTGAAATTATCAAATTTTGATTTCAAAAATTTAATCAAAGCACTGAAATCTATTTCTTTGCGTTGCTTTATTTCCTTAGTTCTCCGTATTTCTTCTAAAAATTCTTTATCCAATAATTTTTTTAAATGTCCATAATCTATTTTATTAATATAGTAACCTTTCACTATCATCAGTTCTTTTATTACATTTATAACATCTTTTCCAATCTGATTAGCACCCGCTAAGGGTTTATTTACTTTCTCATAAAAAACTTCTACATTCCATAACTGTTCGTCAAATAAATTTCCTGGTATGTTTAACTCTATCCAGTTCACTTTAAACCCTGCAAGATGATATTTCCCCAAAAGTTGTGCTATATCCTGTCTGTAAAAAAAGTTTGAAATCTTTCCCACAGGAATATCATTTATAAGAACAGTAAGTTCTGGTTTTGTTTCAGAAAGATCAACGAACCACCCTGAAATACCAGTTTGATCAATAATATCTACATGCCCATAAATACCTTCTTTTGCGCCCCTTTTAAGATTTGGCCTTATCTTATTTTTTCCTCTTTTTTTCCACTTCGGTATGAAATTTTTCAAAAAATTAATTTTCATAAATTCCCCCTTTTAACAAATTTCCTCTCATATATCTCATCCCACTCTGCAAATTCTTCTCCCAATTCTTTTTCTATTTTATTACAGCTCATAGCTGAAAAATCAGGCCTTCTGGCTGGAAGATTAAAAAACTCTTTGGGCACCGGAATCAAAATTTTATTCATTCTCAAAAGCTTAAAAGTCAGCTTTGCCCATTCATAGCGAGATGCATAGCCTCTTGGCACGAGATGGTAAAGTCCCTGTAAGCCCTTGTCTAAAGCCTTCAAGGTTTTTTCAACTATAAACCCTGTATATGTTGGCACGGAAATTTCATTAAATGCTATCTGTAAAACCTCCCTTTCCTTTGCCCACTGTAAAAGTTTGTAGATGAAATTCTGCTTCCCCTCTCCATATACCCAGCTTACCCTGAAAAGAAGGTATCTGTCAGTTTCCTCCTTAACAAAAACCTCTCCAAGATATTTGCTTTTAGCATACTCACTTAAAGGATTAGGAATATCTTCTTCAGTATAAAGAGCTTCTTTTTTTCCATCAAACACATAATCCGTGCTGTAATGAACCAAAAAAGCTTTATACTTTTCACAAGCAAAAGCTAAATTTCTTGGCCCTATGGCATTGGTTTTATAAGCTGTTTCTTTTTCTTCTTCAGCTCTGTCAACTAAATTGTAGGCTGAACAATTTATTACCACTGCTGGCTTGTACTCTTCAAAAACCTGCAATACCTGTTTTAAATTACTTACATCTAATTTATCCCGGGGAAGGGCTAAAAAATTTTTCTCCTCCTTTTCTAATCTTTTCACAAATTCTTGTCCAAGCTGTCCTTTAGCACCGGTAATTAAAATTTTCATTTCTAAAGGACTACTATCCTATTTTTACACACTACTTATAAACCTTTTTCCAATATTCTTTCAGATCTTCCACTTTTTTAAACAACCAATCTTTATGCTCTAAATACCACTTTACAGTTTTTTCAAGTCCTTCTTCAAAGTTGGTTTTTGGTCTCCATCCACACTCTTTCATTACTTTACTAAAATCCATACTATAACGAAAATCATGTCCTGGTCTATCTTCAACAAACTTTATCAAATCATAAGGCTTACTCAAAAGATCCAAAATAGCTTTTACCACTTCTATATTCCTTCTCTCTTCTCCACTTGCCACATTATAAATCTCTCCTGGTTTTCCTTTTTCTATAATAGCAAAAATTGCCTCTGCACAATCACTCACATAAAGCCATTCTCTTATGTTTAAGCCATCTCCGTAAACAGGAACACTTTCATTTTGCAATGCTTTAATAATCACAACGGGAATAAGTTTCTCAGGATACTGCCAGGGACCGTAGTTGTTGCTTGGTCTAACAGTTATAACAGGAAGTCCATAAGTCCTGAAATATGCTCTCCCGAGCATGTCCGCACTTGCTTTACTAACTGAATAGGGAGAATTGGGCTTAAGCGGGGATTCCTCTGTAAATTTTCCTGTTTCTCCAAGCTCTCCATAAACCTCATCTGTAGAAATGTTAATAAAAAGGTTAATGTTATGCTTTTTTGAGGCTTCAAGTAAAACATAAGTGCCAAGAATATTAGAATTTAAAAACTCTGCAGGATTTAAAATGCTTCTATCCACATGGGATTCTGCTGCAAAATGGATAACTACATCAGGTTTTTCTTTATCAAAAATGTGTTCTACAAATTTGGAATTAGTAATATCTGCCCTGTAAAAGTTGATAGAGTCCCAGATTTCTTTAAGTCTTTCTAAATCTCCTGCATAGGTTAGTTTATCCACTACTGCAACTTGATAGCCCTTCTTTACAGCCTGTCTTACAAACTCGCTTCCTATAAATCCCGCTCCGCCTGTAATGAGTATCTTCATATGTCCCCTTTTTGATAAACGAAGTTGTTTTCTGCATTCTTCAACTCCGGCAGACCTGCGTCTTTCTTTGAAAGAAAGGGATTCGTAATCGGCCACTTTATTCCAATTTCACGGTCATTCCATATAATTCCCCTATCAAGAGCTGGGTCATACTCCTCAGTGCATTTATAGATTATCTCGGAATCTTCAAGGGCAACAAATCCATGGGCAAAACCAGGTGGAATCCATAGCATATGCTTGTTTTCTTCAGATAGCTCCACAGCCACCCATTTACTGTACCACGGTGAGCCTTTCCTTATATCAACTGCAACATCCCAGATTTTGCCTTTGATACATCTTACAAGCTTTCCCTGTGCTTTTGGGTTTAGTTGA
>JAGGXL010000153.1 GCA_021163085.1 Thermodesulfobacterium sp.
AAATATGCAAATAAAAAAACAGGATAAAAAAGTAAATTTTAAAAAGAAAAGCTTCTAAATATGTAAAATAGAGCTTTAATTTATAAATAACATCATTTATCATAAAATTTAAGTTTACACTGTGAGGTATTGTGTAATACTCCCACTGTTCAATAGATACATATTTAGTCTTTTAATTCAATTAAAACCTCCGATCTTGATTTCGGCGCCAGAATTAATCATACACACCTTCTCTATTGAAAAAAAAGCTTGCACAACCAACTCTCTAAAGTTGAAGCACCAAAACTTGTGCTTTCTCACCGTAGTTTTAATAACCTCTACTATCTTCTGAGTAAATATCTCCCTTTACTTCCTCAATAAAAAAGTTTCACCCTTGTACTACGACCTTTAAATCATACCCTTTTATATTCTGTTACTTATGCGCTTCTATGTATCTACCACATTTTTTTAAGTTCTGTACATGGATAGTAAAATTGAAGTATCTGTTTAAATGTGTATCCTTTTTCCCCTAATTCCGCGGCACCCCATTGAGAATAACCAACACCATGTCCCCATCCCCGGCCTTCAAAGATAAAAAAGTTACCTTTCTTTTTAATAAAAAAGAGAATTTCTGGAAGTTTTAAGGCTCGCCGAAGAATAGTCCGAGTGCGATAAATATCAGTACCCTGGCGAGCAATGATTTTGACTTTTATAATTCTGCCTGAAGGCCCTTTTTCTACAGGAATAATATCCTGTAATCCTTTGATATTTAAGCCAATACGTCTTAAAGAGTTTTCAATCTCTTTTTTACTAAATGTCTTTTTCCAATAGGCCATTTTTCCCTTTAGGCTGGGTGGATCTGGATGGGCAATAAGATAAGATTTATAAAGCTGAAAAATGCAGCCAGCATCTGCTGTATAACCACCGCTGTTTGCTGTATACATTGCTAAAATAGGCCTGTTTTTCTCTACCAAAACCAGACCTTCTGTCTCCTGTACCGCTCTGGTAGTGTGAGGAGTTTCTCTTTCTACACCTTTATATGCCTGATCTCCTTCATTATCCACCAAATCATAATCCCAGTTTTTTCGGTGCAAAACCTGATAAAAAGCATAGGTGCGGGAAGCCACCGCTTGTGCCTTTAAGGTTTCCAAAGGCCAAGAAGGAAAAGATTCAGAGGGTACCACACCCCAGAGATATTTTTCTATATCCACTACATTTATGACCATTAAGCTTCCTTCCCTGGCTAAAAGTAAAATGCTTCCCCTTACTTTTTTCTTCCTTTTTTTTGCTGTAATTTCTAAAGGAGTGTTTGCAGTAATGGTGTAGCTTAAGGCAGAGGGATAATTTGCACAAACCACTCCTTGCTGATAATAACAAGTAAGATGGTTTTGACTAAGAGGATGTCCATTTATAGTTAAATTTTTACCACTAATAACCACCCTATTTACTTTGCGGTATAATAAAACACGCACCTTTGGTCTTTTTGTTGGTGGTGGAGGAGGGGGTGGTATAGCCTTTTTAGCCTTTTCTAAAAGAACTTCAGCTTGAAAGCGGAACTTTCCTTGAGGATATTTTTGCAAATAAGTAGATAAAACTTTAATTGCATCCTGCCATTTTTCCATATCAAAAAGCAACAATCCCTTGCGATAAAGGGCAATTTCTTCAGCTTCTGGATATTCCTTAATGATCTGATCATAAATTTTTAACGCCTCTTCCTCAGCGTCAAGAAAAGTGGCAAGAAGATTTGCCTTATATAAAAGAGCTCTAAATTTTGTTTTCCGATAAGTAGTTACCTCGTAGGCAGTATTATAGGCATCTAAGGCTTCCAGATATTTCCCTACATCTATTAAATAGCTGGCATAATTTAGGTTCCACTGGGCAAGCCTTTCGGCAGAAAGCTTATCTTCATCTGCCTGCAATATGCCAAATAAAAATATATCGATGATAAGAACAAAAATTAAGATCCACCTTCGCACGATTTACTCCTTTAAATCTTTTTCAATAGAAAAGCTTTTTTTAAAAATTCCTTTTTCCACCCAGCCGTTTAAAATAAATATCTGCCTGTTAACTTTATAACTGCCCTCTGCAAAAAATCGCAAAACAGGAGAGATAAAACGGACGTTTTTAAAATTCACCTCTTTTGATGTGCCTTTAAAGGTGCAAAGGATATTATCAAATGGTAAAGCATCATGAAGTGTTGAGGGGTTTAATCTCACGATATGTAAAATATCCAAGATGAAACCAAGAGATTTATGTAAATTGGAAAGTTTCATAATCTGACCATTTTCAATAGTTGCAAGACCCTCTACTTGGATATTATCTATGAATTCTTTATTGCTTTGTCCGTGTGCACTGGCAGTAAATTGAAGGGTAGTACTTCCTGTAACATAAACTGGTGCCTCATGAATAAAACAACCTAAAAGATGATCTAAAGGTAGTGAACTGGCTTTTACTTCAGTAAAGCAATCAAGGTTAGTAGTAGTAAAGTCACATCCTCCATAGATAGAAAGGCCACAGGCATAGGTATTTAAAGCCAGTTGATTGGTTGGGTTTTGAAAAATTACATCCATTTTTAAAGTTTCTAAAGGGAAAAAGTCAGTACAATCTATATTATCAAACTCCAAGTGCCACTTGGGTGCAATCTTGGCGATAATCTTTGTCCAAAAGAAGTCAAAAGGTTTGGATTGAGTTTCACCTTGATTATGTTTAGAAGTATTAGTTTTATTCAGTTTTTTCTTAGGAAGAATAGACAATTTAGGTGTAATAACAAGTATTTTGTCTTTCTTTTGATTGATCCGTGATTTACCTTTTATGAACAGACCAGCTACTTCTAAGGCATAGCTTGCCTTTACTTCTCCACCTACTGTATTTTTTAAGACAATATGTTTCAAATATAGAGGATAAAACTCTAATTCCTTGATCAAGAGATCAATTTGAGTAAGAGAAAAATCTAAAGGCAACTGTCCATTAAGATAGAGTTTGACAAAACCTTTAGGAAATACCGAAATCTCCGTTTGCAAGTTAGTAAATTTAATTTTATTAGGCGTATAATCAAGATGGCCGGACAGTTGCTTAAAAGAAAAGGTCTTATCATGCCATTTTAGCGTAGTAGCAGGTTTGTGCTGAAAATCAAACATCATGGAAAGTTTTTCTTTATTTAATATTACCTGTATATTTTGAAATACGAGACCACCATTTAAAGTAATTGTCTCTTGAGGTGCCGACGAAAGGTGTTTTATAAATAGATAATCAACATCTTTTATAGCTATATCTAACTTTTGCGTTTTAACTTGACCCTTGTTTTCTGCATAAACAAAATCTATTACCTCAGTTTGTAAATTTATATGGCCGGTTTTTTGGCTAAAGGAAGGAGATAGAGTTATAACTACTGGTTTTACAGTTCTTATACGTGCCTGTGCACTTTTAAGCAAAAATTTATTATCTTTTTTTTCTAAGCTTACTTGAAGATTGTTAACAGAAAGTTGACCAGCGATTTGCACATCCTTTAAAGGATAAACAGTAATTTTGGCAAGAAGCTTTTTCTTTAAACTGGGATCAAACTTAAAGAGGACGCTTAAAAAAGAAGACATGTCTAAAGTAGCGTTAGCTAAGTTTACTTTAAGTTCTTCTTGTGTATAGGCTCCAGACAAATCAGTAAAAATGGTTTTATCTATACACAATCGCCCTATTTGCCAGGTAATAATTTTTTCTTTTTTTTCTATATGTACATTCTGTAAAACAATTTGCTTTAGTCCATATATAAAAGGAAAAACAGCCTTTCTAAAATCAAGAATATAGTAAGTGCCTTTAGCTTTAAGTGTAATTTGACTTATAATAAGATTTCCTTTAAGCGACAAAGTTAACTTTTTATTTACATACCCTAATTTTTGCAAAATGATTAAAAAGCTGGCTGTTTCTATTTGAAGATGAGAAGCAGTGAGTTCCCATGCTAAAGGATCGGTAGAGATAAGCTGAAAATTGATATCTCCTTTTAAGCCAAACTCAGGGATGACCAAAAAGCTTTGAATAAGAAACTTATCAAATTGAAATGGGAGTTTAAGGTTAACTGTTGCTTGCAAATTAAAAGAAAGTTCTTCTTTCTTACTTTGAAGAGGGGTAGTGTGAGCAAAAAGAATAGATGTGATGTTAAAAAAGATAACTACACAGCATAAAAATTTTAATTTTCTCATATCATACTTAGCAAAATAAAGGGAGAGAGTAAAGCAGAACCTTTAGCTTACCCCCTCCCTGTTTAAAGAATTTATTTTAAAAGGAACACCACTTTTGCTTGGTTTAAAAACTGGGTTTTTTGATTATGAATAAAAATAGCCGCTGCATCATCTTCACTAACTTTGACATCCGTAAGTTTAACTACTCCCACAGCTTTGATAAACATCGGATTATTCGATCCCCAAGTTTTTAATAAAGCCTTTGCCTTATCTAAATTATTGGTAAATCCACCGCATCCTCTTTCTACAAGCACTGAACTTACAATTTTAGAGGGATCAAAAATAACTTCACCTTTTTCTGTAAGAATTCGATTTATAAGTGCAGGTCTGAATGTATAATCTCTTACATCTATAATTACGCCATCATAAGGATAAATAAGCTCTGATGGTTTAGCTACCTCTGGTGTAGAGGGTTTTTGCACTTGAGGAGTTCCATTAAATTGGGGCTTTTCCATAACCTCAGGGATCAACTTTGGCTTATAAAAAGATGCCGAAGATGGTAAAAGACCCTCATCCTTCATCAGAGGAAGAATAATATCATAAAGACCACCTTTACCTCTTATGTAAAGACGCATGCATACCTCGGCATAACCCCGTTCTGGATAATACTTTTCACCACACTTTACGGCTCCTTTGAGAAATCCCTCTACAGTGGTGCGGATGGTTTCACTTTGTAACATCCCATCCTTTATCGTAGTTGTTCCGTACATACTAAGCCCTTGCAGAATTTCAAGTAAATCTCTCTGAGCAATTACCGTTGCTGCCCTGATGGCCCTATATCGTGTTTGCCCCTCTTCAGAAGTTCCGATTACCTGAATGTATCCCTCGCTAAAAACCTTTACAGGATCAGTTACAGGCTGCCAGTTTTGAGCAAAAACATATACATACATTAAGCACACTAAAATAACACTTACACTTAAAATCTTCCTCATCTCTCAAACCTCCTTTAATAAATGTTCATTACATTTCTCAACTTCATTAAGGCTAAAATAAGCTCAGCTCCATCTACATAGTCATCAGGCCTAAACTCACCAGAAAGATCGGGTTCCATTAAACCTCTTGTTGTAACATTCATCACTGCATTAAACCAAGCCACATTAACTGGTACATCCGGAAAAGGTGATTTTTCAGTACCAAAATAGGCAGTAGCTAAATGTTCATTGCCTGTAAGCTTGGTCAATAGATCTTCTAAAATAAATGCCAATTCTTTGCGTTTAATGGGTTCTTGAGGTTTGAAAAGATATGCTTTTAGGAGGGGGTCATATTGGGCCTGTAATCCACGGATATTCCACTTTATTACAGTAATAATTTCATCTTTAAAAGGATGATTTAATACATCATTTGGGATAAAATCTGCTTTTGGCGTATGAGATTTAACAGGTATACGTCCTGCCAAAAAGCGGTCAAGATGAAGTTCATCTACTAACAAAGCTGCCACATCACCCTTGGTAACCTGATCTTTTACTGCTATCTTTTTCGCTACATCTGTTAATGTATATTGAGCACACGCTCTAACTATTTTCTGCACTTTCTTATATAAATTATCTGCCTTATCATGCCATTTACCAGGCTTATTAGATATAACTTTTGCAAGTGTTTCTTCTGCTTTTCTAAATTCATAGGCTTTATAATAAGCTACACCCATAAAATAATGGGCTGCTGAAGTTGTTTGATAATAAGGTAGTTTAGCCTCATCTACCTTTTTTAATTTAAGAGCATCTTCATAATGATCTTTAGCATTTTCTAACCAATCTTTGGGATGACTTTCGGTATAAACTCGAATAGCAGTGACGTGATAGATAAATTTTTGGCTATCATCATTTGCTTTCTTTTTTGCCTTTTTGAGAAATGAAAACACTTTTTTCATATCAACTGCCTGGTGTTGAACATCTTCCTGTTTTGCAGCCCTGATTGCCAATACCAACGACTTACCTGCTAAAGCTGGGCTATAATTCTTATCTAAATAAAGCGCACGATCAAAATGACTTTCTGCCTCTTTTATTTCTCCCTTTTCGATTGCTTCCATACCCTGTAAATAATGGTGCACTGGGTTGTCCTCAATAGAAACAGGTGTTGGCTTTGGCTTGGCACATGCTACAATAATGAACATTAACCCAATAATTAACCATATTTTCCCAAATCCCTTTGTTTTCTTCATAGGCTTACCCTCCTTCTTTTTAAATATTTTTCCTAATAACCTCCTCTTAATCCTGAATAAGCTCCTTCAAAAATTACCCTGCTTCCTGCCATTTTAACCGGGATAAGAGAAAGACCCGCTGTTTTCAATCTTTTGAGCATAATTTGCCTGACCGAAGTTGGATCCGCTTCACTAAAAACTTCTACTTCCATATAACTGCCTGTTTGACGTGATATCCGGTATCTCCATCCAATTTTACCCAAAATATCCTCTATTTTATCTTGTTCCCCGGGAGACACATTTCTAAAAATAAGCACTGCAAATTTTGTCCGACTACCGCTAAAACGAGTAACAATCTTTTCGGTTAATTTATCTACACAACGGGGACCAATCTTGATAGCTATTCTTGCTACACCATCTGCCAATCCATATTCACCACCACGGGTGATAATTTTACCTTTATCTTGAACATTACCGAATAGTTCCCCAGTTGTTGCATCGTATGCTTTTAAAGTTAAAGTAGCATAAATAATATAGTACCCATCCATCGTAGGCCGTTTCCCGGCGTCAAAACTAACAACCACCACAGCATCACCCGCTTCCTGACGTGCAATTTCAACCGCCGTTTCTTCATCTACAACCATTTCCGCAGCCATACTTCTAATCCGTATCAGTTGATCAGGAAGAAAAACCCTGAAACCATATCCTGCTAATTTGTCTTCTATTAAATCCATTACACTTTGAACAGCCCTAGAATTATAAGGTAGATCAAGTTCTGTTCGGGGTTTATATACAACCACAACCCTTCTTTCATCAAATTTTGTTTGTTGAAAAGTTCTTTGAAATTGAGGACTTTGCATAAATTCTTCTACGGCATTTTTTAATTTTATATCATCAACAACGGCAGTAAGTTTTACCTTATAAGTGTCTGTAACAGGATCATGACTCTCAGCTAAAACTTTGTAACTTTTTACATAACCCGCACTTGCTGAGGTAATACGGTCATAAATCAATTTCCCCTGATCTACCTGAGAAGAGGAAGTAATATAAGTCCCAAGGGCTTCTTCAACTGCATTTATAATAGCATTATTAATAGCTTCTTGTCTTGTTCCTCCTTCACCAATAGTTATCACTTCTAAAGCCCAAGAGCTAAGAGAAAATAAAAAAAGACCTACTAACATTAACAACAGGCTTCGTTTAATAATCTTCCTTTCCCTCTTAAAAGTTTCTCTTACCTTTTAGAATTATTTAAAATTAAATATATTACAAAAATGGAAACTAATGTCAAGAAAGTATTCACTCAAAACTTACAATCGATTTTTTTGAAAAATATAAGGTAACCTCCTTATTGTCTTTGCACCTTTTTATTAAACTTTATTACCAAAATACCAACATTACCATTTGTCCTTTGACTCTATATACCTGTTAAGATATCATTAAGAAATATAGGTATGTTTTAACAGTAAGAAGTTTATAAATTTTTTGCAATTCCAGTTTCAGATCAGTCAAAATCTCTTAATTTACATATTTACAGGCATCTTTATACCCCAAATCACATCCCTTCTTATAAAGTTCCAAAGCTTTGTCTTCATTCTTCTCCATCCCATAGCCTTTCTTATACATAACACCTAATAAATAGCAACCACCTCCATAACCAAGTTCGCAACTCATCTTTAAATATTTAAAGGCTCTCTTATAATCAACTCTGCCTGTTTTCCCATAAAACCAGGCTCTACCCACCTTATAGCAAGCTTTCCCGTCATTAAAACCTTTACACCTCTCTTCATATTTCTCTATCGCTTGAATTATCCCCTCACCATCAAAACTATCTCGTTCTTTATTTGGCTCCTCATCTATTGGAATAAAACTGGGATCAACACCCCAACGGGCAAATACAACCCCCGCTATCAGACTGAAAATTAAAACAGATAAAACAACCTTTTTCATCTATCCCCTCTTTAAACATTTATATTGTAAAATTATAAACTCTATTTCCCCTAATTATCAAATCATTTCACCCTTGCCAGTTTTATTCTTAAAGGTATGCTTATCTGTGGGTTTTGATCATATTCAAGTGCCTGAAGCTTTTCTTTAGCATATAAAAAGGCTTCCATGGTATCCACCCAGCCGTCTTTGTTTTGGTCTCCTTCTCCTATAAGAGCTTTTATAAAGAAATAGGTAAAGGCTCCCTGTCTGCCAGGTATGTATTCTTTAGCGGGTCTGTTTGCTGCTGAAGCTGATATAAAAAGCTTGTTAGATTTTAAAAAGGAAACATTTATACTTGGTCTCACAAGTTTCATACCTATAACAGACTTCCCGGTGCCTGTAAAACAGGCATCAAATATAAATATCACATTCTGATTCTTTATCCTTCGAAATCTTTCTTTTAAATATGATAAAGCTATAGCAGTTTGGGTATTTAGGTTATCCAGACCGGCATCATAGGGAACTAAAAGACCATCTTTTATGTTATTTCCTTCCACTAAAGGAGCTCCATGCCCTGAAAAGTAAAATAAAATTATTGCATCAGGATTTAAAGCTGCTTTTCTGGCAAGCCACTCAATATCATTGTAAAGCGTACCGAGAGTGGCATCTGAATTTATGCGAACTCTTATATGAGAGTCATCATCTTTAAATCCACATCTCTTTACCAAAATTTTATACATATTTATGGCATCATTATCTGCATATCTTGGACCTTTTAAGTGCTTATACTTTCTTATTCCAACAATGAGAGCATAGCTTTTTCTGGGCTTAAGTGTCTGCTTCAAAGAAGCAAGATCCAGAACCTCATCTTCTTTTTTTATTATCACAGGTGCTTGTGCCATCCTCTGTTTAAACTGTATGTCAGGAAGGGGTTTTGGCAAAGGAATCTGGGTTTCATCTATCATAGCAAGCACCATTTTATCCTTAGCAGAGCTTAAAGATCTTATGGATGGATACTTTTGAGTTGCAAGAACTATTTCCTTTAAAGCCTCTTCTTTTTCCCCTTCTCTAAATCTATTCCATATAGTCTCTGCAAGATATTCTCCAGCTTTCTCAGCCATATCCTTTAAATTATGTTTTATTGCAAAATCCAGAGCCTTTTTATATTCTCCCATTTTAAAAAGAATCTCAACTTTTAATGAGACTATATCTTTGTTTTCTCTAATTGTTAATGACTTATTGCACCAATCCAAAGCATCTTCCAATCTGCCCAGTTTCAGAGAAAGATATGCAAGGTTGGATAAAAGTTTAAAGTTATTTGGATGTTTTTCTGCCAGTTTTGACCAGACATCATAAGCCAGATCAGGTCTTTTGTATTGATAATAAGCTGCCCCCAGATTATAGGCTATTTTAAAGTCTTCGGGACAGAATTTGTTTGCCTGTATAAGACCTGATAACCCCTTTTCCCTGTCTTTTTCAAAAAGCTTTATGCTCTTTTTTGCCAATTCCTTTGCCAACATACACGATGTATCTGTATTTTTTGCAAAAAAAGTAGCTGGAAATAAAAGGGACAGTATTAATAAAATGCCCAGAAAGCGCATCATTACTCCCCCTTTCATTTATGGTCAACCACCCAAAAATTTATGCTGTCCTCCCACCACGATGCTGGTGGAATGGTGTTTAAAATTTTTAAAAAAGACCTTAACTCCTTTTGAGTCAGTATAAAATATCCATCCTTTGCCATTAAAGATGATGTAAGATCAATGTCTATGTCTTTTGATATGCCTATTACTTTTATGCAGGCGCGTCCTATTGGAGGTTCTACTGTATAGGTTATTGCATCTGGATCTATGCACTCAGGAAAAAAGTAAGTCTTGTTCTTTTCAAATACCATAGGCTTTAATACAGAAATGGGATATAAAAATATCACCTCTTTTTGAAGAGGAGTGTAGTTAAATACATAAATCTTTGAATCCATCGGTGGAGTTATGGAAAATCCAATTTTATCTCCCACTTTTATCACCGGAGCCTCTTTATCTATGGGAATCCTTTTACCCTCAGATAGCACATACAGGCTTATCCATTTTTGGTTTACTGTCTTTGTGTTGAAAGAAGAAACATTTTCAATAGCTTCTATCAGACGATTTCTGGAATATGGAGTGGATAAAATTCTCTCAAGGTCAGAATCTACCTTAATTTCTTTAGTTCTGGAAAAGATAAGAGCACCATCTTCTGGTCTGATTAGTCTTATTGTTAGAAGTAGCTTTTTGTCCAAAGCAAACCATCTATAATCACCGGTTAGCACAAAGTCTGCCCTGAGATTCTTTACCCACTTATCAAGATCAAAGCTCTCTTGTTCCCCATATACTTCCAGTTCATCAATAAGCCTTGCTATATCCATTCTGTTAACTAAAGAAAATTCCTTATTCCTTGTATTAAAAAAGCACGATGTAAGTTTTGATACTATATACACATCAAAACTTGTATTAAAAAAGCACGATGTAAGTTTTGATACTATATACACATCAAAATAAGAAGAACCACCAGCAAGATCCTTGAAATTTAAAATAGCAACTCTTTTACCAGACAGTTCTTTTTTTATGGATATCTCATGGGCAATCTCCTTACACATCTTATCAAACTTATTTTCCTTCCAGAAACTATAACAAAAACTGGACAAATGTAGGATAAAAACAAATATAAACAGCAAACACCTACCCATGGCAATAAATCTACAATAAATTAAACTGTTTTAAAAAACCTTTCTTTCTCTATCTGTTATATTGCCTTTCTTAGCGATCCAATAACCTGTTGCTTTAAATTTGTAAAAACATAATCAGGCTCATAATCTGGACATAGATCAACAAACGCTGTTGTAGAGTCAAAAATTGTAAATAAAACTGAAAGGAACAAGGAGCTTAAGTATTTCCTCATCTCGCTCTCTTTTTGGTTCGTAATATTTAATCAAACCAAGATTTGATATTATAATTATACATAAAATATAAACC
>JAGGXL010000062.1 GCA_021163085.1 Thermodesulfobacterium sp.
ATAAAAAGGCTAAAGCCGGAATAATAAAAGGTTACACTGGGGTTGATGCACCCTATGAAGAACCAGAGAGTCCTGATTTAATAATTGAATCTGACAAACTTTCTCCTGAAGAATCCGCCGAAAAAGTTTACAAATTTCTTATCGAAAAAGGTTGGGTGCCAACTTTTTAATAATTCAAACAAATTTTGTAGAAAAACAATTACAGCAGTATCCCAAGTAAATCCTTTTTCATCCAAAATGTATCTTACTTTTTTCTCTTTTCCTTTGGCGGTTCAATTCAGCCCAAATTCAATAACGCTGTGTTAAGCTATTCGTTTGTAAATATAATTTTTGGTTTTATAAAATTTTTGTGGTATCCTTATAACTGTTAAATTTGATATTTAGGAATCAGGTTAAATGTTAAAATTTGCAAGTTTGGCTTTTTTTGTTTCTTTCTTCTTGTGTTTGCTCCTCATTGCGGGAAGTAAAAAATTGAGTCTCTTTTTAACTGACCATCTTCATATTGGACCTCAAACTTTCCATACCAGACCCACTCCAAGATTAGGTGGATTTGGTATTTTTGTAGGTACAAGCTTAGGTCTTTTGTTTGCCTATTTTGCTAAGAAAACTTTTTACTACAATTATTTACTTCTTATTTTATGCTCCTTTCCTGTTTTTCTTGCTGGTTTTTTTGAAGATATAACAGGGAAATTACACCCTAAGATTAGGTTGATTATACTTGCTTTTTCTTCTGTTTTAGCTTTTTTCTTTCTAAATGCTAAAATCATAAGGGTAGACCTTCCTATAGTAGACACTCTTCTAAAATTTACTCTCGTTTCTCTTGCCTTTACAGTTTTTGCCCTTGTTGGAATATCTAATGCCATAAACATCATAGATGGGTTTAACGGTCTTGCAAGCATGGTTTCTATGATGATTTTTATGGCTATTTCTTATGTTGCCTATAAACTTGGAGACTACGAAATTGCTACCCTTTGCACAGTATCAACCTTTGCACTTCTTGGATTTTTTCTTTTAAACTATCCTTTTGGATTAATTTTTCTCGGCGATGGAGGAGCATATTTTACAGGTTTTCTGATAGGTATTTCGGTTGTGCTTCTTGTTTACAAGCATTCGGAAGTCTCTCCATGGTTTGCTTTAACAGTAAACATATATCCCGTATACGAGACTATTTTTTCTATTTATCGTAGAAAAATTCTGAAAAAATTATCTCCCATGCAACCTGATGCTCTCCATTTTCACCAGCTTATCTATAAAATTCTAATTAAGCGTTTCTTTAATTTGTATGCACCTGAGGTCAAAAATCCTCTCACCTCTGTATTTTTATGGGTAATAAATGCTTTAGCCATTATTCCTGCTCTCCTTTTCTGGAATAACACCAATTTTCTTATCCTCTGTTGTATCTCTTTTTCTGTGCTTTATACTTATTTCTACTGGAAAATTATAAAAATGAGAAAAATTACTGTAAACTAATTTGAAGCTATGCCTACCTTAAACAAAAATCAGCAAAATTTAGAAGAGGAAATGAAAAAACACCCCGTATTAACATTTGCAGACATTATAAAAGCCCTGAAAGAACATCCGGAATGGTTAGAAGAGTTGAGAAAAATTATTCTAACCACCGAGCTAATAGAACTGCCGAGAAAAATTGAAAAACTGTTTGAGAGCGTAAGGAAGTTGGAAAAGAGGGTCGGGAAAATTGAGGAGGATGTAGCCGTATTAAAGCAGGATGTAGCCGTGCTTAAACAGGATGTGGCTGTATTAAAAAAGGATGTGGCTTATTTAAAGGGAGAATTTGGTAGATTTAAAGGTAGGGAGTTTGAGAGAACGATAAGAGAAAAATACTACGCATACTTTGGCAGACTGCTTAGAAAAAGCAAACTTGTTAACTTTGAAGAAATTTTGCCACTTCTTGAATCCGCAGAGGACGAGGGTTTAATTACTGAGGAACAAAAATTATCTGTGTTTCAGCTTGACCTGTTAGTAAGCGGAATGTTAAAATCCACTAAGAAAGAGGTTTTTTTAGCGGTGGAAGTGTCCTACAGTTTGCACGAACAGGATGTTGAGCGTTCAGTGGAAAGAGCTGACATACTTGCTTATCTTCTTAAAAAAGAGGTAATTCCCGTACTCGTTGCAGTTGAGGTAAAAAAAGAAGTGGAGAAAAAGGTTGAAAATAAAGGAGCACTCCTTATAAAAACCGAATTTTAAATTTTGGCGGTTAAGAAAATGATTTTTAGAAACTATCAGGAATACCTTGATAAGAAAGAAACCTTAGCCCGGTCTCTTAAGGGAAGGTATGGATGTATAGTTGAATTTAACGGGTTCGTGAGGGAGTACGATATTAAAGGAGGGAAGAGGGTTCCCGCAAAGGGATTGAATGTGGAGGAGGTGGTTATAGAAAAATTAAAAGAGATAAGAGATGAAGCTATTAAAAAATACGATCTTTTAGAGGTGGTCATTTTTCACGAAACAGGTTTTCTTGAAGTTGGAGAAAGGGTTGCTTCAATCGCTGTTTTTGCAAGGCACAGGAAAGAAGCCTTTTTAGCTCTGGCTTTTATTATTGATGAAATGAAAAAATACCATTAGCTTTTAGAATTTTTAAGTTCTTTTAATAGTTCTTTTCTTCTTTTTTTATAATACCTCTCTTCCTCACTAAATATACAACCACAATAACCCTGTCTGTAAATATTCAAACTCTTAGCAATCTCTTGTCCATATTTATATCCGGCTCTAAAATCCTCATAAAAAAACGGAACTTTGTAGAGATAACTTAGGTCTTCTGCAATTGCTTTAATAAGCTCGTGATTCTGATGGAC